>NZ_JACVVI010000012.1:0-168155 GCF_016658625.1 Pantoea sp. S62
GGCGTGACTTCCGGTGCTGGCGTCGGTTCCGGCTCAGGCGTGACTTCCGGTACTGGCGTCGGTTCCGGCTCAGGCGTGACTTCCGGCTCAGCCGACTTATTACTTTCCAGCACCCACAGAACACGGTCGTTATTGTCTTTCACCTGATAATTGGGGGTGTAAACGCTAAATCCGCTGTAGCTGTCTGCAAAAGAGAAATAGCTGTGCGACGTGCCAGCAGGTGCATCAACCATTACCAGATCCTGGGTCAGCGCAACTTCGTCTTCACTTCCGATTAGCAGACTTACGTCCAGCAGGTTGTCGCCACCACTCACCGAATTTTTTACAATCAGTTTGTCGCTTTCCAGTGTGGAGGGTTTAACGCCTAACATCAGATTTAACCCGGTCGCATCCAGCGTATCGACATTCAGTGTTTTGGCGCTCCAGCGGCCTGAAGGCACCATTGAAAGTGTCGAACCACGTCTCGCCAGAAGTGAACTGATATTACTGTTGCCGGTCATCGTCCAGTTCGCATTGGCATCCATCGTCATAAGGCTGCTGCCTGTTGATGTCACGGCCCCCTGATAGTTAACCTTACCAAGATAAAGTGAGGCATTGTTAGCCAACTGAGCATCGCCTTCCACTTCGCTGGCGGGCAGCATTGCCAGTGCATCCGCGCTTCGCACTGGCTGACTGCAGGAAACATCATCAGAATAGATGGCAGAATAGCAACGCCAGCTTTTCTCGCCTGCAAGCTCGCTATCGTTGTAGCCAAAAGAGAGTGTTGACGAATCAGCAGCAACAATGTTGGCTTTCACTCCAGCATATTCTCCCACCTGGAAATTCGCACCAGTACCTACATTGATCTGATCGGCTTTAAACAGTGAAGTGTTCCAGTCGTCATCAACGATAACGCCTCCCGCATGTGGAACCGGCTGACCAGAGAGAACGACGGTACCGCCAGCAACCTCCAGATTGCCGTTAAGATTCATCCCTCCGGTCAGTGCGGTAATAGCCGTGGCATTACGCGGCAGGATATTCACGTTCATCACACCATTCAGCGCATTTCCCAGTGTTTCCCCCAGAAAACCGCGGAAAACCTGAACGTTGAGCTGTGTCAGGCGATGATTGATGGCTTCATCCGCATCGGTACCCAGATAGGTCCAGGTCGACGTTGAAGATTTATCCGTGGGAAAATACCAGTACGATGTGGTGTTTAACTGAAAATATTCCGTATCTTTGGTATAGGGATTTTTATACTCATAGATCGTGCCAGGTGTACCTTTTGGGTTACTTCCCGTGAAGGTGTAAAAGGGAACGTCGGCAGCGGTGTAACCCGTGATGTTGAGTGTTGCGTCTTTATCACTGTGGTTAACCAGCGTTGCACCGCTGTCGGTATGGTTGATCTTTTTAAAACTCAGCGCGTTTCCATTCAAATCTAAACGGCCCCCACGATAGCCAAAGTAGATCTGATCAGTCGCAACCTGACTTTCATCATTCAGTACCACGGTTGGCCGACCACTCACTAAAGTGACTGACGAAAACGCCTGTTTATTGCCTGAGGCATCAGCTTGTTGATCGAGGATAACGGTACCCTCTCCCACATTCAGTGAACCCGGGTTTGTGCCAATGGCATTGATATGCAGTGTACCTGCGCCGATTTTATGCAGCGCATCGCTTGCCACGCCATTGACCTGCCACAGAACCTCTTTGTCCGCGTCAACCTCAATGCCGCCGCCAGCCCAGGTCGCATTGACGCCGTCGGCAGACGAGACAGTGTAGTTATTGGAAAACTGAAGTTTGCCAGCGCCCATGTTGATCGGCGTATTTAGCGTGATCAGCCCGCCAGCACCGTTGAAGCGAAGATCTTTGGTGGCATCAAGTTCTGCATTGGTGGCGGTAGAGGGCGCCGCTGACGCATAGGCCGAATCCAGGCCTGCCCATGACCAGGAGGAACCGTATTGTGTGATCGCGGTGTTGTCCCAGAAAATCGTGCCGTTACCTGCGACATCGACAACATCAGGAGAGGTGTTAGTGGCAATAGTGCTTTGAATGTAACCATCCGGAATATATTCCCAGATACTCTCGGTGCCGTAAGGCTGATCATTAACAAACGCACCGTGTAACACCCCTGCAATCTTCCAGACCTTATCTGTTTCGTCATAGACCATGATTGGGCTGCCACTGTCACCAGCCATAGTCCCGATCGCCAATGGTGAAGTCAGGGGATTATCTGGACCATAGTCGATCGCACGCAAACTCCCGGATGGCGTGGTAACTGTACCGGCATTGATCGTTCCCCCACTAACCCAGTTATAAGCACCACTCAGGGTAATCTGCTGTGTCTGATCTTCGCTGACCTGGCTTTGTGTACCACCACCGATACGGGTATACCAGGAGTAGCGCGAAGTATCCCCTTTACGGATCTCAGACTTCTCTACGGTTTCAATTGGTCCGGCATCGATAACCACTTTATTCAGACGTGGCAAATGAAAATCGACGTCTGAATCAGATGGTGTTTCATTACGATTAATCAGCTTGTAAGTTGCGCCATACTGCGCACCTTTACCAAAACCCACTGACTGATAACCGGTATTATGGCGTGCACTGGCAACATAGGAAGGCGCAACCAAGGTACTATAACCATAATTAGCGACCATGCCGAAATCGGGCATAGCGAAATCAAGATACCCCGATAAAGTACCATCCATTTTATAGACCGGTATATTCGTCAAACCAACAGAATAATTCCCCAGGTTTTCAGCGAAATCACGATATTCCTGCACATCAACATCGTGTCGCATGATGCCTGCATAAGATTTTGTGCAGATAAAGAAGGTGCAACATAACGCTGCGCTTCCAAAATATTTCAATGGATTATCCTCATGAGGCTATTATTATTTAAGAAAAACACCTTAATTAATGAAATAGTATCATTATGACAATCGGCAACAGAATCTGAGTTTTATATAGATATTGATTCAGATCAAAGTAAGAAGCCAGATTAGCGTAAAATCTGCGTTAACCCATTGTATTAAAAGGCTATAAAAACCCATTACCAAATTGGATTAAAGTTTTTCATTTAATATATTTATTAAAAATCATGTCGGGACAATTGCCAAATGAGATCAAAATAGATATAAAAAAACACTTCCTGATAAAAAATAATTTGTTAATTCAGAATAAAATTTTTTATCTACCGGGAAGTTAATTCTTATCTAAAAAAAGCTAATAATACTTTGTGGAAATAATGGTCAATATCATTCATGGGATTAACCCATCCAGTGTCTGGTACACATAAAACACGCGGTTAACCCATTTATAGTGTAAGAGCGACACCAGAAATCCGTAGTAGTCCAGAAAAAGGACTGCGATAAATGATCGGGTGTCTTGCAAAGATTTAGCCAGGATTGAGTTTAGACAAAGCCTCTTTGGCATTATCTATGCATTTCAATGGCGTTTGATAATCCTGCTGGCAGGGAAATTGAAAAGTGATTATTGCGGGTGATCGCGATGATACAATGCCCACTGCTCAATCCTCTCTCCTGAAGGTAACAGACAGTAGAGTGTGCTGGTGCTCAATGATTCATCCTTTACCTGCTGGCCGCCACGCTGCAGGCACCATTGACTTGCAGGATTCCGCATTGCCAGGCGCTGTGGCTCGGCATGATGGGGCATGCAGGCACTAATTTGTAGCGTGGCCAGCATCAGGGAGCAGACTGTTATTCTTTTCATGATTTTCATATAACCCTCTCTCAGGATCAATTTCAGGTAGGTGAGACTTCATTTCTTATGCTCACAAGGCTATGGCACAAAGCGCATTAGCGCATTAGCGCATTAATTAATACGCTCGCCGTCATACGTTTTTCATAGGCCATCGCTTCAGAGTCCTTTCTTGCCCGTTTATGGAAAAATCTGGTGTGTATCTGAGCATGTAATAATGATAGCACCTACGCGCTAAACCCTCTCTTAACAACACCTATTGCTACCAGCACTCTCATTACTGACCTGCGAGAACCAATAAACAAACCTCAAATGAGAATGACTGTAATAATAAATAACAAGACTTCCCGAGTGACAGCTAACACATAAGCTTAATTTTAAATGAAAATTCCTTTATGACACTTCGGTTCTTTTAACCTCTTGTCAAAAGATGCATGCTTTCACTCTCTTTACATAATTAACGCCTGACCTGCATAATCCTGCCGCCCTTAGTAAATATGCTGTAATTAATGGATTTAATTAACAAGACGTTTAATTCGTATCGGGCCAAAAGAGCGTATGAAGTGCGAAATGGCATGCCTGTTTAACATTTTCACAGCCCCCCAGGCCCTTTAATAAAACCTTAAGGAAGAGTCACAGATATGAATAATAATACTGACTTAAATAAACGCGTAAAAGCGATGATACTGGCCGGTGGAATGGGTATGTTGCCTCTGGTCAGTTCAGCTGCAGTTGTCGGAAGCCAGAGAGGCGGAGATATTACGCTGGCAGATGGCACCACATTAATCGCCGATCAGTCATCTGGCGATGGTTATTATGGCATTCTTGTAACAGGTGCAACCGCTGCTGAAGTGACAGCCGGTTCGGGCAGCACAGTTACGGTGAAAGACCCTGAACATTACGCTAAGGGAATTTTCATCCAGGCTGCGAACAGTCACTTTACTGCTGATAAATTAATTCTCAATGTTTCAGGAATATCCGCAGTGGCGATGGAGCTCAGTGGAAAGCAGGTTACTGCCAATCTGGGATCAGGTAGCTCCGTCACATCGATTGGATCAGGTATTGCTTACGCAGAGGGGGTGGTTGTAAGCAATCAATCCTCGTTGCAGGCAGAAGCATCAAGTATCAGTACCCAGGGCACCAACGGTATTGCACTGCGCGTCAGCGGTTACGGCTCAAACGTTGATCTAGGCAGTGACAGTAGTATACAGACCAACGGGACCAACAGTCATGGTGTACAGGTGGACACATTGACCGGTGATGCGATTAATGGTGCCGCAACGCTTAAAGCGGAAGCGCTGACCATTAATACTCTGGGCGATGCCTCGCAGGGCATCAATATTCAGGATAATGGCTCGGTTGATTTGGGCAGCCACTCAACCATTATCACCACAGGTAAGACTTCTGCAGGCATCTGGAGCCTGGGTGAACTGACTGCCGATCATCTGACAATCAGCACATCTGGCACGACTTCTCCTGGCATTTCAGCCAGAGAAAATAGCCTGATAAATGTCGGCGCAGGCAGCGTGATCTCTTCAGCACAGACTGGCGGCCTTGTTGCGATGGATAATAATGCCACCCTCAACTTTTCAGGTAGTGAAGAGGAACGCAACACCATTCAGTCTGGTGGTTATGGCGCATCCGCCCAATCGACAGGTGCAGTGATCAATCTGGCAAACACAGATATTGTTCTCAAACAATCAGATATGGTCAGCAGAGGCCTATGGTCTCTGGGGGGAGGCGTGATTAATGGCGAAGACATCAGCATCACCGGGCCTGATACAGGAATAGGTGTTGTCGCCTGGAATGGTGGCCAGACCAATCTGACAGGCGATCTCTCTATCGATATGGCCTCTCCGGACGGAGTAGCAATAGCAACACTTTACGCCGAAGGGTTTGAACCGGGCATTATTACTTCTCAGGGTAAAGCGGATATCACCGGCAGCGTGGTATCGCTGGGAGGTCTGATTGACATTAATTTAGAGCCGGGTTCACTGTGGTCCGGTAGTGCTGCCAGCGATAATGTGAATGGCGGTCATTTAAACGTCAGCCTCACCAACAGCACATGGAACGTTAGTCAAACATCAAATCTTGATAACCTGACATTAAATAACTCACTGACAGACCTTTCTGCAGCAACAGACGATGCGACCTACTCCACTCTGACCATTGCTAACCTGAGCGGTAGCGGCAACTTTACCCTTCGTACCAATCTGGTCGGCAATGGTGAAGGGGTAAATAATACTGGCGACAAAATCGTGGTGACCAAAAGCAGCGCAGGTGAGTACGGTCTGAATATTCTGAACCGCGGCAGTGCCATTACCACAGGTAATGAAGTACTAACCGTTGTTGAGACTACCGATGGTATCGCGACTTTCAGGGGCAACACCGACGTTGAACTGGGCGGCTATGTCTATTCGGTTAACAAACAGGGTACTAACTGGGTTCTCTCATCGCCAAAAACACCTGAAACGCCCGCAGCGGACGAACAGGCTGTAATACCAGCAGAGAATCCCCCTGTTCAGCCCGCCTCCGCTTCGGATGCCACGACACCCACGACGCCATCAGGACAAAATAATTCAACCATCACCAGCACAGCGAATGCAGGTGCCAACTTCCTTAACATCGGTTATCTGATGAATTATGCCGAAATGCAGACTCTGATGCAGCGCATGGATGATGTGCGCCAGGGAAAGACGGGCGGCAATGTCTGGCTGCGCGGAATGGATGGGCGTTTCAGTGGTTTTGCCAATGGCAAGCTGAGCAACTTCAGCATGAATTATACAGGCTATCAGTTTGGGGTAGATAAACGCCTGTCCGATGATCTGCCGATCTATCTGGGCTTGTTCATGGGAGCAACAGAGGGCTCGCCTCATTATCGTACTGGCGATGGGACTACCAAATCTGAACATTTTGGTATCTACGGCACATGGCTGAATGACGCGGGCTTCTACCTGGATGGCGTACTGAAATTCAACCGCCTGAGAAATCAATTCGATGTCAGCGATACCCAGAATAATCGCGTATCCGGACAGGGTGTCTCATCAGGCCTGAGTGGATCACTCGAAGCCGGGAAGAAGTTCAGCTTCTCTGACGAACTTACTGGCTTCTACCTGGAACCACAGCTTCAGCTGACTGCCGGTCATCAGGATGGAACCTCTTTGCAGGCGTCGAATGGCCTCAACATTAATCTCTCAAGTTACAAATCGATGATGGGAAGAGCCAGCGTACTGGCAGGTTATGAAGTCAATCAGAACAACTACAAACTCAATACTTATGTCAAAACAGGTGTTTTGCGCGAGTTTGACGGGGATGCTGCTTATGCTCTGAATGGTTCAGATGAGCGTCTCTCGTTTAAAGGTAATGGCTGGAATAACGGTATCGGTGTCAGTGCGCAAATCAGTAACCATACCCTTTTTATCGAAGGAGATATGGTGAATGGAAATCGCTTCAACCAGCGCCAGGTCAACGCCGGCTATCGTTTTAGTTTTTAATAAATAAACCGACAAAGGATGGGTGTTAAAGGAAACGTGTAAATGAAGAAAATATTATGGATGATAGTGGCCCTCATCAGCTCAGGCTCGGTATATGCCCGGCAGGAGGTCACGGTTGCAGAGGCGAAAACCCTGCGCGACGATCGTCAGGTTACGCTCACGGGAACGATCACTTGCAGGGCCGATGATGATCACTACTGGTTAAAAGATCCGACTGGCCGCATCCGTGTCGATATAGACGATGATGATGATGATCGCTATCTGATTGGTAAAAAGGTACGGGTCAGCGGTGAAGTTGATAGGGATGATGGCTACAGCGAAATCAACGTAGATCATGTTTATATCCTGAAATAATTATCTGTAAATATAAAAAAGCCAGCGGTGACGCTGGCTTTTTTACTTGTTTTAACGTATCAGAAGTCTCTGTTAACCTACCATTTGCAGGAATAAATGGTACAAAGGTTATACCCCTGCACGGATAATGGCTGAAAGTCATTATCTTTCAACAGTGTTAATTTCAAATACTGTTTAGCAAACCGGATGAGTATTCACGAGTTTGTCAGGGAGATTTCTGCATACTTATGTGCGTTTCTTTGAGTCTCGGCGCAGACTGAGAAGGATAACGAGTACCCACGCCTGACTGAAACGCATCGAGAGTTGAAGTACGGGTGCAGCAACCGCATAGTTACTGTAAATATAAATAACCACCCCTGACATGATTGCCGTTACCCTTTTAAAGGGGATGGCCAGGGATTGATTATTTTCGTGGTTCTTTTCTTACATAAACTTATCAACCCTTAACGGCCTTAAGGCTACCTGTGAATGCCGTTATGCATCACAAAAAATCCGGGCATCAGAATTAAATCTTTAATTCGCAGGACCACTCACCTATGGGATGCATAAGAAATTAAAATCTTCCAGACTCAATAACACCCTTATAAAGTTCAAGCAGTGTCAGATCATTGATGAAGGCGTTAAAGGCCATATCACCACTTAGCGAAAACTTCTTCATGACATTGTATTTATGTGCATAAATTGTTTTAGCGGACAGATTCAGGCGTTTAGCTGTCTGCCCCACGCTATACCCTTTCTTGAGAAAACTTAGCACCTGCAGCTGGACTACTGTAATACGCGCGAAATCGCAATGCGAGCAATCCGTGGGTACAAATCCTTTGGCCCTTCCCTGATTTCCCAGCCAGAACCGGATGATTTTATCAGCAATATCGCGAACAGAATCCCTGTGCGAAATGATAATCAAAGAACGATAGCAAAGAGGCAAATGCTCAGTAATGATGTCTTCAATATCGTCAACAAAGACTATTAAAATGCTACCGGGTTTCCTATCCCGGTAGGCAGGCTGACACATATAAAGGCGCCACTGTGCAACACTAATGAGTATAAAGTCCGCCTGACATAAATTTTTTGCGTCATAGGCGGGTAAGAATTCTACTGGCGTATCTGATAACAGTGCCTCCTCAATAATTTTGGAGATGCCCAGACGAAAGAAGTAGTTCTCATTTGTACAAACGACTTTAAAATCCATTTTCCCTTAAGCATCCCAAAAGTTAAATAAAAATAGACTCAGGTAAACTTGCCGTTAACCAGGGTCAGCTCACCTTTCTCTTTTAATTCTTTCAAAACTCTGCAAATGGAGCTTTTTGAAAGATGAGAACTGTTTTCAATCAGGTAAAGTGCCGAAAAGCGCTTCTTAAGATGCGGTGGCAATTTTTCCCAGCGGCCAATTAAAGAAATCACTTCATCATGTGAGTTATTCTTGGGTAGCTGAATGTAGTTCATCAGGTCTGAGTACTGGCCAGAAAGAATGGACATGGCATCGTTAAAGAGGTCCTTCTCAAATACCAGTCGCCAGAACACATCGTAATCGATGAAACTGACCTTCCCATAATCGATTCTTTCCAGATAGACAGGAGGTTCATCGAGTGCCGGTGTGACACCGACAACAAAGGGAGCAGACAGGATATTTAAGACCTTATTTTCACTCTTTAATTTCAGCAGGAAGTCACCATCAAGAATGAACATTACCCGGCGTACATTATCTTTAGTGAGATGATAACGACGTTTACCACGTGAAATCTCATCTGGATTAGCA
Source organism: Pantoea sp. S62 (assembly GCF_016658625.1). Classification (NCBI taxonomy): domain Bacteria; kingdom Pseudomonadati; phylum Pseudomonadota; class Gammaproteobacteria; order Enterobacterales; family Erwiniaceae; genus Pantoea; species Pantoea sp. S62. The sequence goes on from NZ_JACVVI010000012.1 coordinate 9,307, forward strand.
ACCTGGGTGTACCCGGCTAGCGCATCGATGATCCGCTCATGATTCTCAGTCACTCTATACATAATAATTAACTCAATCTAACTAACACGAAGTTAGTGATTAGTAGAAAAATTAGTAAAAATCCGTTTGTTATAGTCTCTTTATTTCGCCTGGTGTATTTCTTATCTCTGCCCCCCCCATTATAAGCCATAGAAGAGGTCGTTATTGGTTTCACTATAGTAAAACCATTGCGATAAAATTCAACACCACAAACATGCAAAAAGAAAGATAATTAAGCCAGAGAATGGCATCACAACCAGATATTTCACCGCTTTAAAGCCATTTTATCAGTAGTTCAAACTAACAAGTAGAGACTTACTGATGGGGTTATAACTTTTTTCTTAAAAAAGGAATCAATCATAACCATATGAACATTAATGTTATAAAATCACTGTATTAAAACAAACAAGTACGCATTAGCATTTTAAAAAACTGTAATAATCTTCACATGTTTACTCATAATATAATGATTGTTAATTCCCCCGTAAAAATAAAAAAAACAACAAAGCTCCTGATGGCATAAATTAAACCATAGTATTGTCATAACAGACATTTAAATCGACAAATGATATATATATAGATTTATATTCTAATTTTTAATAATTAATAAGAATTTTAAGCCAACACAGGACATACCTTTAAGCACCCGGATTTTACTTTACACTTCATATGAAGCTAGCCTACTCCGAATCAGACTGATTTAAGAAAAGCCCATAGATTATTTTCAAAGCCTTTACATCGCAGAATGCGTACCATTCTCACCGTCTGAAATTGATAGTTCCACCTCAACGAAAGACAACCATAAAAATATGAACAGAAATAACTTATCGATAAGCTGAATAACCTCAATCCACCCAACCAAATCATAATGCATGTAAAAAAAATGTAATGAAACCATAACTTCTATAGCCAGTAAAAACCGCACCAAATATCAATTATGGATATTTTGCTATTTTATTTTTTATGGCCTAAGAATCTAATAGCGCCGTTCGCTTGAAGCGGCATTTTAAAAAATTCATTACTGAATAATTGAACAACTGATTAATCCTGGAGATATAAATGAGAGAGTTAACATCTGTTGAAATGCAGAACGTTTCAGGCGCAGGTTTTTTTGATTTCATCGGTTCAGTCGTTGTAGGTGCAGCTGCAGGTATTACTGCTTTCGGTCTTAAATGGGCCATGAGCGGCGGTAGCGCGGGCGGCGTCCTGGGCGTTGGTATTATCTCTGGCGGTGTTGGTCTGATCGTGGGTGCCGTTGTGGGGCTGGTCGATGGCGCACTTTATGGCGCGATGAATGGCTGGGAAACAACTGCAGGCTGGTTCAATAATATTGTTGAAAACCAGCTTGACCTGGGAACAGGTGTAATTACTGCATAAGGAAAAATCATGCGTGAATTGAAAAAAAATGAAATTGACGGCGTTAGTGGCGGCTCATTAACTTCCGTCATTTTAGATTTCTTTAAACAGATTGGCGGAAGCTCCAAAGAAAAAACTGAGTGGGTACGTCCGGAATCAATACCAGAAGCTAACCCAGTTAGCGGTACTGCTTTTGGCATGGGTATTGTCGGTGTTGCTGCGGCCGTAGTTTTCGGCCTGCTGATGTTCTGATTTACCAGGAAGGCGACAGACTTCCGGGAAGGAATGAGCGCTTGTCATAAAAATCAATCGCTCATAATTAAATGTTGTTCACTATTTTATACAAAGGAAAGTATATGAAAAAGGTATCCATGGTTGCTATGGGTCTGCTGCTGGCAGCGGCACAGGTTAGTGCAGCAGAAGCTTCAGATGGCACAATTAACTTCACCGGCACCATTGCATCTCAGACCTGTACCGTAAGCGTTAACGGCGGAAGCAGTACTGCCACCGTTACCCTGCCGAAAGTAGCAGCCGGTGTATTAAATGCGGCAGGTGCCGTTGCGGGCAACACTCGCTTTACTCTGGCGCTGAGCGACTGCTCCGCAACAACTGGCGATGTCTACGCTTACTTTGAGCAGGGCGCTGGTGTGAACGCCAATGGTCGCCTGACTAACACGGGTACTGCTACAGGTGTTGATCTGCAACTTCTGGACAGCGCTAACAACGCCATCAATGCAGGCAGCACTGAACAGTCTACCGCTCCTGCAACTGTCGCTCTGACTGCAGGAGCTGGCACCCTGTCTTACTCAGCTCAGTACTATGCAACTGCTGCTGCAGAAGCGGGTACCGTTGCGTCAACAGTAAACTATTCAATCAATTACCTGTAATTGATTATGGTGAGGGCAATGCCCTCACCACTCTTCTCCTTTCATCACTCCAGTTAATATCATGAAAAAAAAAAGTTTTAAATTTCTAATCTCCTGTTTGCTCACTTGCGCAATGACTTCGTCTGCCTTTGCCAGTGTGACCATCATTGGTACCCGGGTAATCTACCCCGCTTCCGAGAAAGAGGTTACCGTTCGTCTGGATAATCGCGGCGATCATCCCGCGCTTGTTCAGGCATGGGTTGATGACGGAAATCCTGACGAAGCAGTAGATAAAATAAATGTTCCTTTCGTTTTATTACCTCCGGTTTTCCGTATGGAGGCGAATAAAGGACAAACGTTACGGATTGTTTTTACGGGCGCCAGTCTGCCCACCGACAAAGAGTCTATCTTCTGGCTTAATGTCCTTGATATACCTCCTCGTGATAAAAGTCTAGCTAATCAGAACCAGCTGCAAATGGCAATCCGGAGTCGCATCAAGATTTTTTATCGTCCAGTTCAGTTTGATACAGCCCAGGCCAATAAAGCTGCGTCAGGACTGGTATGGCGTCACGGTCACAAACCTAATTTTCTTTCCGCAACTAACAACTCACCTTTCTACGTTAACGTCTCACAGATTAATGCAGAAGATAACGCAGGTCATAAATTAGTCAGTGAAAAAGGGGAAATGCTGGCACCAGGCGAAACAAAAGAGTTCCCGTTGAAAGGCATGGGCACAAGTCAAATAAAAACAACATTTAATTATCAGTATCTGGACGACTTTGGTGCAGCACGTAAGGTTGAAAGCAAAATAAACGAGTAGCTTTTGATAATTATCCAGGGGAAATTATGATGGCAAGGACGGTATTTTTTAATAAACCAACTGGCAAAACTTTTTATCGCTCTTTTTTGGCGCTGTTCCTGACCGCAGCAACTCAGTCAGCGATTGCTGAAACTGCTTATGATTTCGATGAATCATTTGTAAAAAATTTAGCTGGTGTAAAAGTAGACGTTTCCCGCTACGCAACTGGTAACCCCATTGATCCCGGCGTCTACACGCTGGATATCTTTTTGAATGGCCGTCAGATTAGTCGGGAGAATGTTCAGGTTGTGCGTGAGGGAGCAGGTACTAAAGCCTGTCTTTCTTATGATCTGGTAAAAAGCCTTTCCATTAAAGATACAGTCTTCAGCTCTGAGCAAGCTGAAGAGTTACGTTCAGGTAAGCAATGTATAGCACTGGAAGATGTGGTTAAGGAGAGTCATGCCGCAATCAACTCCGCTGATATGCAGATGGACATCTCAATTCCACAGATTTATTTGCTGCGCTCAGCACGTGGCTATGTCGCTCCAGAATTCTGGGATAAGGGCGAAACGGCGTTAACACTTAACTATGACACCAACTATTATCGCTCTGTTAACGACGGACGTGAATATGACTCTTTTTATGGCAGGGCGCTGGCAGGTTTTAACCTTGGCGGCTGGATGTTTCGTCATGATGGCTCATTAAGCTGGCGACGCCAGCAAGGTAAGGAGTCTCATCATTATAATGCCATCAACACCTATGTTCAGCGTGATATCCCGCAACTGAAATCACGCTTACTGTTAGGTGAAGGTAATACGAGTGGCGAGCTCTTTGATACCCTCGCTTTCCGGGGTGCGCAGATATCGACTGTCGATCAAATGTGGCCTGATTCACAACGTGGTTACGCACCAGAAATTCGTGGCGTTGCACGTACTAATGCTCAGGTAACTGTATCGCAAAACGGTAGTAAAATTTATGAGACAACCGTTTCGCCAGGCCCCTTTAATATCTCCGACCTCTACCCTACCGGCTACGGTGGCGACTTAGATGTCACTGTAAAAGAAGCTGACGGCAGCGAAACGCGTTTTTCAGTTCCTTATGCAGCCATGACGAGACTGAAGCGCCCGGGTATGACGTTCTACTCTGTGACGGGAGGTGTGTCGCGTAAAGACAACATGGCTTATACGCCTTCTGTTTATCAGGGCACCATTCAGCATGGCTTTACCAATAGTCTGACCGGTTATACCGGTGTGCTGGGATCAGACAACTATATCTCTGCGCTGTTAGGCGGTGCATTTGGGTTACCGATCGGCGCTATCTCTCTTGATATCACTGGTGCTCAGACAAAATATGGCGATGAGAAAAAGCAGGGTGTGAGCTATCGTGCGACCTACAGTAAAAAAGTTTCTCAGACTGACACCAACTTTACCCTCGCAGCGTATAGATTTTCGTCATCAGGCTATTACAGCTATGACAATGCACTGCAAATTAATAACTATTACAAAAAGAATAAAACCAACGGGACAAATTATCTCTCCCGGCCTAAACAACGCTTTTCACTGACTGCCAGCCAAAATTTTGGGGAGTCATATGGGAATATCTATCTTACTGGTTTCGTTCAAAATTACTGGAACAGCACCGGTACAAACACCCAATTTCAGTTAGGCTATAATAATAGAATTGGTCGCGTGTCCTATACATTGTCAGCAAACCGATTATTATATTCAACCGGCGGGCATGACACGCAACTCTCACTCGACTTCTCTATACCACTTGGTAGTGAAAGTAAAAATTATGTAACTGGAAGCGCCACACATAATAAAGAGGGTGTAACTGCTCAAACTGCACTTAATGGTGTACTAGGTGAGAATGATCAATTTAGCTATAACGTAGGTGCTGCACGCGATATCGATAATAAAAAATCAGGTTCGATCGGTGGCCAATATCGCTCACCTTACAGCATGCTGACAGCAGCATATACTAAGGGTGAAAACTATTATTCAGCCTCGGCAGGCGCCAGTGGAACAGTTATTGCGTTACCTGATAGCATTAACTTTAGTGCTTATCAGTCGACAACGTATGCTGTAGTAAGCGCCGATGATGCAGCAGGTGCCCGCGTGTACGGTTATCCCAACATAGTGCTGGACGGAAGCGGCAGAGCAATTGTACCTAATCTTAATCCGTACAGAATAAATGAACTGGCGATTGATCCAAAAGGTATTCCACTTGATGTTGAGCTGGAATCAACTCAACAGCGAGTTATTCCTGTTGAAGGTGCTGTAGTCAGACTGGACTATAAAACCAGTAAGGGAAAACCACTTTTAATAAGGGCAAATCAGCCAAATGGCAATGCCTTACCATTTGGTGCATCAGTTAATGATGAAAATGGCAATCTGGTGACTACTGTTTCACAGGGTGGTCAGATTTACGTCAGGCTGAATAAAGATGTCAGCCGCCTGCATGTTTCATGGGGGAAAACGGCAAATGACAAGTGCCTGGTTAACCTTGAATCTGGTGCCGTTCAGTCCAGTGAAAATCAGACACTGGCGAGATTAACGACAACCTGCAGTAGCGATCAAATGCAGCCGGTACAGTACGCTTCTAATACCGACAATAAAGATACACAGGGTTAATGGGGTAACATCATGTTTTTAATTTCAGGAAAGAAAGTAATGCGCCTCATTGGCTCAGTTTCATTAATATTAAGTCTGATGCTGATAGCTGCTTTCAATGTTAATGCAGCGGGTACCTCAACGGATGTGACACTGACGTGTAAAATAACATCAAGTACATCGTTAGTTGATGTGAGCTCATTGGGCATTAATATTTCAGCAGCTGTGCCAGTGGGTACGATCGTTTATAGCGGCACGGCAACTGCTAACTTCAAATGTGCTCTGGATAATTTGCAGCAGTACTTAGATGGATTAAGCGGTGAGGTCTATTTTAAGCGCAAGGCGATTGACGCGAGTGCCCTGGGTTATGGATTGACGTTATATACTGGCTATGGCGGAGAGATGAGTACCGATGCCGCAAGTATTGCAACCGGTATCATGATTAGTACTTATGCCTTAACCAGCGGCGGAACCGTGGGCACCTATACAGATGTCTCTCTCAATGTACCCTATCAGATTGTAAAGACCTCCAACTCTATGTCAGCATCGACTTCTCTAAAGAGCTATGTAAACGCTTTTGACGTTGGTTCGTTAGTATCAGGTAAAGATGTATCATTCAACTTCACTAATATTAAAACAGGTATCACAGTTAAAGATCAGACATGCTCAGTCGCCGGTGATACCAATCTGCCTGTGCCATTAGGTAGTTACACCACGAACCCTACTAGCGGTTTAGGATCAGGAATCGGCCAGACTAGCGCTACAACCGCGTTTAATATTCAGCTTAACTGTGAGGCACTTCTTTCGGGTTCGTTTGATGTGATGATGCAGTTGGATGGTGATGCGTCTAGCGGATTATCGGATTTGGGTGTGGTGGCACTTAACTCGGCCTCAACAGCGAGTGGTGTCGGTGTACAAATCCTCAATGAAAATCAGCAGCCGATAGCACTCGCTACACCGTTTAACATTGCGACTTACCCGCTCTCATCTGCCTTAATCACAGTGCCACTCTATGCACGTTATTATCAGACGGCGACGAAAATAAATCCCGGCTCGGCCAATGCAGTAGCAACGTATACGCTTAGTTACCAGTAATCAGCAGGGCTCTGCGGAGCCCTTCTTCACATTTATCTACAGAAAAGGATTATCTGTGAATAAACCTAAGGAAAAAAGTAAGCTCAGGCTTGGTGTATCAGATGAAAGTCCATTTATTTTTTACTCCATCCAAAACATACTGGTAAAGGAGTTTTCAGAACTTGATATTATTTCTTATCCTGTTGAAGCTGATCATTTGCTGTCTGTTATCAGAGAGGATATGCCAGATATATTAATAACGGACTTCTGCTTTAATTTTGAGCGTAACGATGTTAATGGCGTAAAAAAAATAGAACAGATACATAAGAAAAACCCGGACTTAAAAACTATTATTTTTACTGCACAAAACAGTCAGGCTATTTTGAAAAGTATATTGCAAATCCCGGTTAATGCCATCGTACACAAGCGAGACGACATTCGTGATTTGGTCAAAGCATTCAATTGGGTTTGCTCATCCAATACAGGAATATACTACTCAGAACAGATGAAGAATTTAATGCTCTCTGCACCCGCAGATCCGGCACAAACACTTTTGTCGCCGTCAGAAGTAGAGGTCATTCGATTATTCGCCATTGGATATAGCCTGATGGAGATAGCAAAAGCACGTAAACGTAGCATAAGCACCGTTGCAACACAGAAATACAACGCCATGCGTAAGCTACAGCTGCAATCAAACACAGATTTGATTAAGTATGTTTTTGCACAGGAACTCATTTAATCACCTGGCACAAAATTTTTATATACAGCGAAAATCATGAAATTTCATAATCAGAACATTGCATTACTGGCACTAACCTGTACTCCATTTTTCACATCTGCAACCAACCTGCAGCAAGCTGCTCAGGCTGCATTGAGCTATGACTCAGCATTACAATCCAGTCAGATGACCAGTTCAGCAGATAAACAAAAATACTGGCAAGGCATGGCCGGAATGTTGCCAACATTAACTCTGGAAGGAAACTGGGATCGTCAGGAACAGCCTGATAAGAAATATCAGAGTGGGGTAACCAACCACAGTTACGATCTCAGCGTCAGACAACCGCTATTTGATATGAGTAAATATGCCGGATGGCGTAAAGGTGTTGCTATTGCCAACACTGCTGAAGCACAGGCAAAACAGGCTGAAGAGAAATTACTTAGCGCTATTAGCAATGCTTATTTTACAGTGCTTTATCAGCAGGAAGTTTTACAGGCCGCCAAAGCCGCCAGCCATAACTTTAGGCAACAAGAGCAAAAACTTCAGACCGGGTTAATCAATGGGCAGAATACCCGCACTGAACTGGACGAGGCAAAAGCTAACTACGCTCTGGCACAGGCTAAGGAAATAGAAGCTGGCAATCAGCTATTGCTGGCAGGCGAGGCATTTCGCCGTTTATCAGGTATCAGCCCGGACACTGTAGAACCAGTGAATTTTCAGTGCCTGAAAGCATCGCCTTATTCTTCTCTGACCGATGCAATTAATGCCAGCCAGCAGCGTAATACTGATATTAAAATTGCGCTTTTTCAGAATGATCAGGCAGACGCAGATGTTCTTGCGGCTGACGGCGCACACATGCCAGTGGTCTCGCTCTATGCGCGATACGGCAAGAACTGGAGTCGTAATGACGACGACGACAATATCCTGTATGACGCAATCTTCGGGACGAACTCAAAGAGTAATAACCTCCAATATGGCGTAAACGTTTCTGTTCCATTGTTTGCCGGCGGCAGTCAGGTTTCACAATCCTTCGAAGCAGCTTATCGTCGTCAGGCAGCAAAGTATTCCACGATGGAAGCACAACGCAAAGCGGCAACCGATACCCGTTCTGCCTGGCTTAGTCTGACCAATGGCAAAGCCTTAATCAGTGCTCAAAAGAATGCCGTCGACTCAGCACGTGAAAAAGTGGTGTCGGTCCAGTATGGCCGTGAAATGGGCTTCCGCACCGTTAATGATGAACTGGATGCTCAGCAAAAATATTACACCGCACTCAAAGATCAGGCTGAAGCACGCCTAAGTTATCTCAATGCCCTAATCAATCTGGCGCAAAGCACTGGATCGTTATCGCTCGACATGCTGAATTTTTTTCAGTGCCGTTAATCCCTTAATCATGATGAATCTATAAATGGAACAATCACTCTTTCGTCAGGAGGCGCTTGATGCCGCTAATCGGGGTAACCTGGGCATCGTAGCACTTTATTGTCCGCCCTATCGCTGGCTTGTTATTTCTGTGGTGATTTTTATTACTGCCGTTACAACCCTGTTTTTCATTTTCGGCAGCTATACGAAATATGAATCTTCTACCGGAGAACTGCTGCCTGAGAATGGCATGTTAGTCGTTCCTCCTCCTGTAAGCGCAACCGTGGTGGATATTCCGGTTAAAGAGGGACAACTGGTCAAAAAAGATGATGTTCTTATGGTGTTGTCATCCGAAGTCTCAACACAGATGGGACAGACACGTCAGGTTATCGCCGAAAATCTGGTGGCTCAGCGGGAACGACTTCAGCAGGATCTTCAGACGCTTGCCAAATTGCATGACGTCGAAATGAAAGGGTTATCCGACACCATCGCCAGTCTGAAACTCCAGCAGGAACAGCTGAGACTTCAGCTGTCACACCGCCGCAAACAGGTGGCGTTAGCGAAATTGCAACTGGATAAACTCAACGCTATGCACCTGGAGGGGTACGCCTCAAACCGTCAGCTGGAAGAACAGGAATCCAATCTGCTCGACAGCCAGGCACGTTACCAGGAGTACCAGCGTCAGCTGCTGGACACGTCGCAAAAAATTGTTCAGGCGGAGCAGCAACTGCATGAAAAGCCGCTGGATGATGAGAAAAAACGCAACGACATCGAACGGCAACTGGCAGATAACCGTCAGTCAATGGCAGAGAATGAAGCGCGCCGATCCATTGAGCTTCGTGCGCCGAAGAGTGGTTATGTCGGCATGATCATGGTCAAAAATGGTCAGATGCTGAACGCCGGTCAGTCGGCCATCGCGATTCTGCCTAACAATACCAACCTTGTTGCCCGCATCATGGTCAATACGCAATCCATTGGCTTTATCCAGCCAGGTCAGCGTGTCGTGCTGCGCTATAAAGCCTTTCCTTATCAGAAGTTTGGCCAACAATATGGCAAGGTGATCGAGGTCTCTCGAACCGCCCTCTCGCCTCAGGAAGTCACCACCTTAACCGGTAAAAACAATGTTCAGGAACAGCAGTACCGGGTTCTGGTCTCTCTGGATAAACAAACTATTTCTGCTTATTCGCAGAATGAAAAACTGAAGCCAGGTATGGCGCTGGATGCCGACTTTATTGTCGACAAACGTCGTCTCTATGAATGGGTACTGGAGCCGATTTTCGCGCTGGGACACAAAATTTCTCTCTGATTTATAAGGTCTGTTCTGTGTTGTTATTAGAGAAACTCAATTTCAAATGGTTTAACCGCTTACCGATGATTCGTCAGTCACAGGCAGCGGAGTGTGGTCTGGCTTGTCTTGGCATGATAGCTAATTATCACGGCCATCAGATCGACATGATCACGTTACGTCGTCAGTTCGCTACATCGCTCAAAGGCGCCACACTGGCTGATGTCATCGCTATGGCACAACAGCTCAATATGACTTCCCGCGCACTGCGAGTGGAAATGGAAGAGCTGTCTAAACTGCGCATGCCCTGCATTCTTCACTGGGAACTGAACCACTTTGTGGTATTGAAGAAAGTACGCGGCAATAAAATCACCATTCACGATCCCGCGCGTGGGATCCGCGAACTGACCTTTAAAGAAGCATCGACCGCCTTTACCGGTGTCGCGCTGGAGCTGGTTCCCTCTTCCACCTTTGAAGTAAAAGAAGAGAAAGAAAGCATCTCAATGATGAAGCTGGTGGGCAGCGTGACCGGGGTAAAGTCTGCCTTTGCTCAGGTGCTCATCCTCTCAATCGCACTGGAGCTATTCGGTGTCCTCGGTCCCTTCTTTATGCAGTGGGTGATGGATATGGTGCTGGTTTCTGCTGACTATTCGTTACTGTCGCTGCTCGGTGTGGGCTTTATCATGATCGCGCTGTTTCAGACTATCGTTACAGCGTTGCGTTCATGGGTAATGAGCTGGTTCTCTAGCCAGCTTAGTGTGCAGTGGACCATAAACGTTTGTCACCATATGTTAAAGCTGCCGCTGGAATGGTTCGAATCACGCCACGTTGGAGACATTCTTTCTCGTTACGGTTCGCTTAATACAATTCAGAGTACGCTGACTTCCCGTTTTATCAGCACCGTACTGGACGGTGTCATGTCAATCGTTACGGTAGTGATGCTTTTCATCTATAACGCGCAACTGGCGTGGCTGGTCATTGGACTTTTTCTCGCCTATGCACTGCTGCGTTTTATGGCCTACGATCCGGTTCGCCGCGCCAATGAAGAACAAATCATCAGCTCGGCCCGTACCCAGTCGTCTCTGCTTGAAACGCTACGTGGGATCCAGGCGGTTAAAACCAATAATAAACAGGTACCCCGACTCTCGGCTTACATGAACTTTCTGGTGGATACCACCAATAAAGGCATCGTGATTCAGAAGCTCAACATCCTGTTCGGTTCGGCTCAGGGACTGCTAACCTCAGTGGGCCGTGTGGTTCTGGTCTGGCTTGCTGCCCTGCAAGTTTTGGATGGCAACTTCTCTGCCGGTATGCTGACCGCCTTTATCAGCTTTTCAGATCAATTCATGAGTCGCGGTTCAGGTTTGATCAATGCCATCATCGATTTCCGTATGCTGAGAATGCATGGTGAACGCCTTGCCGATATTGTTCTGTCTGAAACAGAAGTCAGTTCTGAGGGCAATCCAGGTCTGGTTAGTAAGGAAACCGACAAGGAGACAGACGTACCGCAGGATATCAAGCTTATCAATCTCCGTTTTCGTTATGCGCCGACTGAACCCTGGGTTGTCGATGGTGCAAATCTGGAGATTAAAGCGGGTGAAAGCCTTGCCATCGTGGGGCCATCCGGCCAGGGTAAAACTACGATGGCCAAACTTACTCTTGGCCTGCTACACCCGGAAGAAGGCACCATCACCGTGGGTGGCATGGACATCACTCAGACCGGACTTGAACATCACCGTAATCGCATCGGCTGCGTAATGCAGGATGACATTCTCTTTTCAGGCTCAATCAGCGAGAACATCAGCTTCTTTGATAACGAACCCGATCACGCAAAAATTACCCGCGTGGCCCGTCTGGCTCAGATTCATGGCGATATCATGAAAATGCCGATGAATTATCAAAGCCTTGTAGGTGATATGGGCTCGTTTTTATCAGGTGGCCAGCTACAACGTATCCTGCTGGCGCGCGCACTCTATCGCGAACCTAAAATCCTGGTACTGGATGAGGCCACCAGTCATCTGGATATCTATAACGAAGCCTAGATCAACAACGCAATTAAGCAGATGAAGATCACCAGAATCATCATTGCACACCGTCCGGAAACTATCCGCAGTGCCGATAAAATCGTCCTGTTAAATAACGGTAAGCTCAGCGAAGTCACGGCAGAGCAGTTATTTGGCCAGACAACAACCCATAATAAAACGGAGATTACCCATGGATAAGACTATTTGCCGCTTCACTGAAGGCACAATTACCTTGCCGGAAGGCTACTGCGAACGAACACTGAATACGCTGGCTGATACCCGATCTGTTCTGCCACCAATCACTATTTCCCGTGATAAGTTAGGCGACCATAACAACCCGGAAGAGTATATCCTTAGCCAGCTCGCTATCCTGCAAAAGCAGATGAAAGACTGGCAACAGGAAGCCCATCAGCCAGTAGTTTTGGGGGACAACCTGACTACGGGAATCATGATCAGTTATGATTTCCTGCGACCAGATAATCTTCGTCTTTATCAGAAACAAGCTTTATTCACGCTTAATATGGAAGACATATTGATTTTCTCTCTGTCGAAGGCGAGTCCTATTACCGCAGCAGATCTTCAGTTGTTCTCAGATACGCTAAAGAGTTTCCGTACCTGGTAATCAGTCGTGTACAGATAAAAAAACCGGAAGGGAGTTAACTCTTCCGGTTTGCGTTTCAGTAATCAGTTACTGCGTTTAGTAATCAGTTACTGCGTTTAGTAACGCTGGCAGGTGAAAAGATAGGAGAGCGGCCCGCCGACCAGATAAGTTTTTTTATCAATTTGCGTGATATCCAGTTGCAGATAACCAGGATCGAGTGTGATCTCTGCCAGGAGAAGATTAAACACAGCATCCGGTGTAGTGTCGTTAGTGGAAGTAATGGTCGTTCTTAATTTGTAGCGATAAGTGTCGCTATCGATTTTATTACCGGCACTCAATGCAATACGTCGATTAAGGATGGTCACCTTATCACCAAAAGTAACCTGCCCATTCATTAACAGATAGCCGAGCTTAGAATCAATAAAACGTAAATCCTGAGAAACAACAAACTCAATCTTTTGATCATCATGACGGCTAAGATCGTAGCGGCTGAATGCTGAGCAGCGGAAAGGCAGATCGTCAGGCCGGGGCTTTACGTAATTAATTCCCGCGAAGACCAGCAGCAGCATCACAGCCAGGGTTATCGTCAGCGTGAGGGTAGCGTTCCGTTTCAAAGCGGTCTCCAGTTAAGATAATAGAAGTTATCGCAGGAAACGATATGGCCACTGCTGTTTAGGTTACAGGCGGAAAGAATGGTCCTGCCATAATCTTTAGTTGTGAATGCCGTGTTTTTATCGAAATAGATGCGTCGTCCTGATACACAGGATTGATTATTCTCTTTAAGGATTTCCAGAATCTGCTTATCCAGTGACTTTTGCTCAAAAACATCCAGCCCCTGAATAATGACCGCCTCGCAACCACCTTCCAGTTTGATGGTACTCATAGCAGAATTCTTTGCAGCGGGATCCCCTGAAGTGATGTACCTGAAAGCACCTCCCAGCAACATCAGCATGATAAGGACGACTATGACCTGTCTTAAGTTGAAAAAAGATTTTTTAACAGGCTTGTTTGCGATAACTGGATCGGATGATAGTGAGTAGCTATCCTGGCTGGAATCAACATTTTCCTCATGCATTTCATCAGCCTGAAGCTTCCCCACAACCACAGCCGGGGAGTGTTTATGTTCAATTTTGATGTCAGTATTTAGTCGGATGCCGATTTTCGGAATGGTGATAATCAGATTTTCACAACCATAAGCCGCAAGCGCTCTGCGCAGAATACTCAGATACTGGTTCAGATTACTGTTTGATCCGCGCAGCCCATATTTATCCCAGACTTCGGTCAGCAGGGTTTCGCGCGCCAGTATTTCTCCCTGGGAATTCAGTAACTGCTCAAACAGCCGGCCCGATGAAATACTCAGACTCAGCGTGTCCTGAGTAGGAATATGGCTCAGCGTACAATCATCTGAATTGTAGGTAATCTGGTCATCGATAATGTAAATCATTAAGAAATCACTGAATTTGCGCTCATTTCCGACAGTATAATTCAGCTGATCTCAAGAAGCACGAATGAGTCCTGAATCAATCAACGCATAGAGGTGACGTTTAACTGGCATTAAAATGCGACAGGCATGAAGATCTGCAGCCTGCCGCATCGTTCTCGTGATTAATTCCGGCTTTCAGGGCTGATTCTCTGCGGCAAACGCCGGGTAATTAGCCTGCGTGATGGTCTTATAGGGGATCCAGTTCAACGGGTCGACTTTCTGTTTATCCAGCAACGCCTTAACGATCTTAACCGCTCCTGTCGCCTGCCCCTTAGCATCCTGGAAAATTGTCAGCGTCATCTTTCCATTTTTAACAAACTGCTGACCGTCGGGCGTACCATCAATTCCGGCGACCAGAATGTGACTGTTTTTCGCCTGACTCAGAGCCATGATCGCGCCGATGGCCATTTCATCATTATTTGCAGCAATCGCATCAATGGGTCGCTGATTAAGCAGCCATCCCGACACCACGTCTACCGCTTCATTGCGCTGCCAGCGTGCGGTCTGTTTTTCAATCACCGCCATCTGCTTATATTTAGCGATCACGGCTTCAACAGCGCGTGTCCGTTCACGCGCTTCTTCGTTCGATAATGCACCCATTAAAATAGCGACATTGCCACGGTAGTTCATCTGTTTTGCCAGCGCCTCCATCTGCATCTCACCTCCCAGAGCAGAGTCCGAACCGACATAGGCCATATTGACCGGCAGTTTCACTTCCGGCTTGCGGTTAACAAACACCAGCGGAATGCCTGCGGCTTCTGCCGCTTTCACCATCGGCAGTACGCCCTGCGTATCGACCGGATTAAGAATAATTGCATCCACGCCCTGATTGATAAAATCCTCAACCTGCTGAACCTGAAGCGCAACATCACCTTTGGCATCGACAAACTGCCCCTCCATATTCAGCGCCTTTATCTCACCCACCATCTGTGTTCGCAGAATTGAGACGAAGTTAAGGTCGAAATTCGCCAGTGCAACCCCGATTTTTGGTGTTTTCGCCCAGGCAGTAACGCTAATCAGCAGGCTGAGCAGCAGTGCTAACAACATTCTGGTTTTCATCGTGTATTCCTGTAGGGAAATTTTTATTGAGTAAACCACCGGGCAACAGGCAAATACCCGGTGGAATCGCTTATAACGTAAAATGATCGCGGAACTGCGCCAGCGCGGTTTCGCTGTCACCTGCGGCCCAGCCCTCCAGCGCAATAACGCCGCTGTAGCCCATGTGATTCAGCGTACGGGCGATGGCACGATAGTTAATTTCTCCGGTGCCCGGCTGCATCCGGCCCGGCACATCGGCTACCTGAATCTCCCCGATGGCGTCACCACAGCGGCAGATAAGTGCGATCAGATTTCCCTCTCCAATCTGCGCATGATAGAGGTCAAGGTTCATCTTCAGAGCCGGGCTGCTGACCGCTTCGACCAGAGCCAGCGTATCGGCAGCTCGCGCAAATGGCGTACCCGGATGATCCACCGCCAGATTGAGGTTTTCGAGGGTAAAAACCCGACCAGCTTGTTCGCCCAGTGCAGCCACACGGCGCAGGGTATCGGCCGCTTTAAGCCACATCTCGCCGGTCACCAACTCAATCGGACGAACCGCCTGGCCGCTGGCATCCAGTCCGGTGCCATGCAGATTTAGTCGCGGGCAGTTCAGACGTTCTGCAACCGCCAGTGAGGTTTCTGCGCTTTGCAGTAGCTGCGCAATCTCATTATCATCGGTCAGGTTCCCGCTGAGGTAGCCTGTCATGGAGGTAAAACGTGCGCCTGTTGCCACCAGCGCGTCGATATCTTTATTAGCCCAGTTCCAGATCTCCACCCCAAATCCCAGCGCATGGATCTTTTCCACACGCGCGATAATGGGCAGATCGAGAAACACCATCTCGGCACAGACTGACAGCTGATAACCGGCCATTAGCGTGCTCCCAGCAGAATGGGTTTACGTTGTCTGACTGATTCAATGCAGGCCAGCGCAATTTCCAGCGCGTTGCGCGCATCGGTGCCGGTCGCACGCGGTTTATCACCGTGCAGAATTGCGCGCGCAAACTCTGTTATTTCAGCAACATATGCCTCACGCAGTAGATCGGTATCCAGCCGGGAGGTGGCGATTGCAATACCGTCGGCGTGATAGCGTACACAGTTATCCTGATTGATATTGCCTGTCTGCAGCATGCCTTTACTGCCAAACACTTCGCCGCGAACGTCATAGCCGTAAACGGCCTGGAAGCTGGCTTCCGCCGTGGCTATCGCTCCGTTATCAAAGCGAATTGTCACCACCGAGGTATCAAGTAACCCTTTATCTTTAAAATCAGGCCGTACAAGTGCATCAGCCAGCGCATAGAC
This sequence comes from Pantoea sp. S62, assembly GCF_016658625.1. Classification (NCBI taxonomy): domain Bacteria; kingdom Pseudomonadati; phylum Pseudomonadota; class Gammaproteobacteria; order Enterobacterales; family Erwiniaceae; genus Pantoea; species Pantoea sp. S62. Next base: position 25,860 of record NZ_JACVVI010000012.1, read on the forward strand.
TTCGACAGGTCGCGCCCCCGGATTAAAGTGCAGCAGAGTGTCAAAATCATGGATCAGGGTTTCAAGAAAGATGGTCCATTGCGGGATCGGGGCCGGATCGCGCAGGCCTGGATCGCGGGTCACAGAGCGGCTTAACTGGGTGGTGCCATTGTTGCCCGCCCTGATCGCTTCAATGGCTGCGGCGAAGCCCGTACTGAACCGACGATTGAACCCGACCTGTAACACGACGCCTGCATCCTCAGCGGCAGCGATAGCCCGATCGGCTTCCTGCAGCGTCACCGCCATCGGTTTTTCGCAGAAAATATGTTTGCCCGCCTGCGCGGCGGCGATCACCAGTTCAGCATGCGTGCGGGCGGGTGTAGCAATAGCAACCGCATCTATTTCACTGTCATTAAGCAACGCCTGGATATCGGTATAGGCTTTCTCCACTCCCAGCCGATCCGCCAGTTGCTGCGCTGCGCCAGGCTGCAGATCGGCAACGGCTGTCAGCCGGGCGCCGGGCACCCGTAGCGCCAGGTTTTCTGCATGAAAACTGCCCATGCGGCCAGCGCCAATCAATCCCACTCGTACCGTTTTAAGACTCATAACTGCTCCTGTCATTTATTGTCAGCCCGTCAGAGCTGGGTAGGGTTCGGAGTTCGCCTGCACTTCAGCAGCAAAACGACCGGATTCTGAACGCATCATGGGCTCAGCATATTTCGGCAAAACGCGCCATCCATTTTGCCGGCCCGTCAGTGCCGGATGCTCAGCTCAGGACTTAGTGACGCCGGACAACATCGGGATATCAAAGCCGGAGGTGGTGCCGTTCTGTCAGGCCGTAAGTCAGATAAACAGCAGTAACTTCAGATTTTGTTCACGCATAACCGCTTAACTTTCAGGTTATTTTTAACCGGTGAGCGTTATCAACAGCGTTGCAAAGCGGATGCCAGTTTTTAAGCAGGTGTTTCTGTGAACGCGCTCGCAGAAGCCTCTTCATAACTGAAAGTAAAATGTACATGTCAACTTAACATGTCATTAAAATGGACATTTCATCGACGTCGGGAGAGTGGAATGCAATCGCTGCATGATTTATTGCCAAATAAAGAAGAGAGCGACGCCATATTCAGCCTGCCGGACGGCAGTGACGCGGCACAGTGGGAAACACAGCTGGTGCGCGGCTGGCAGGCGTTTATCCAGGGTGAAAAGCCACACTGGATCCGCCGCAGTATTCTGCAATCCTGGGCACGCTCGCGCGAGCATCACATCGATCCGACGCACTTCTGCTACACCCCGGTCGCCCCGTCAGAGCTGGCCGCTATCCTGAGTCATCACAGCGAGCTGATCGCCGTGGCTCATAGCGTGATGGAGAATCTGCTGGCCTATAATCCCGATGGACACATTAATCTGACCGATGCTCAGGGCGTTGTGCTGAGCTTCTGCGGCAGCGACCTGACGCCGGTTGGCAGCGTTCTGCGTGAGGAAATTCTGGGCACGAACTGCACCGCGCGCTGCCTGCGCGAGCAGCGGCTGGTATACGTGCTGAGTGGGGAAAACTGGAAAATCGCACTGCGTAAACGTAACCGGCAGTGTGCCGCAGCGCCCATCCGGGATGCCAGCGGTCAGATGACTGGCGTGCTGACGCTGACCGCCACTCCTGATAACTTCAATGCCCATACGCTGGGAACGGTACAGGCCGCCGCAGAAGCGATCGGCCAGCAGCTGACGCTGCGCCGCCTGCTGGCCGAGCAGCAGTCGATACTGGAAAACCTGAATGAAGGCGTGGTGGTCTGCGACCGCGAGGGACGCATCAAAACGCTGAATCGCTATGCGCGTCAGATCTTTGCCGGTCTTGATGCCGGTAACGCTTCGATTGACCAGCTGCTGCAACCTCAGTCTGGTTCGCTGCTTACCCTGCCCTGCTGCAATGACCGTGAGATGATCTTCCGCCCTGACGGCAGACACAGCGTCTCCTGTCTGGTCTCGCTGATGCCGGCCCCGGACGGCGGGCGTATCCTCTCGCTTCGGGAAAACCAGCGCATTCGCGCCATTACGCGACGGGTTCTCGGCGTCAGCGCCAGTTATACCTTTGATATGATACGCGGTCAGGCCCCCACGCTTCAGCAGGCACTTCAGGATGCCCGCGCCAGCAGTCGCAGTGACAGCACCGTTCTGCTGACCGGTGAAAGCGGAACCGGCAAAGAACTGTTTGCTCAGGCGATCCACAACGCCAGTAGCCGGGCAAATGAGTCCTTTGTCGCCGTCAACTGCGGCGCGCTGCCGCGTGATCTGGTACAGAGCGAGCTGTTCGGCTACGTCGATGGTGCCTTTACCGGTTCACGGCGCGGTGGGTCGGCAGGCAAGTTTGAACTGGCCGACGGGGGCACACTGTTTCTGGACGAGATTGGCGAGATGCCGCTGGAGGCACAGACCAGCCTGCTACGCGTGCTTCAGGAGAGTGAAGTACTGCGCATCGGGGCAGCGTATCCGGTAAAAGTGGATGTCCGTATTATCGCGGCGACCCACTGCGATCTGCAAAGCGCAGTCGAACAGGGTGCCTTCCGGCGTGACCTGTTCTATCGCCTGAATGTCATTTCGCTGACCATCCCCGCCTTGCGTGAACGGCAAAGCGATATTCCCGATCTGGTGAATACCTTTATCCGCACGCTGTGTCAGCGGCTGAATAAACTGCCTCCGCAGGTCAGTCCTGAAGCAATGAACGCTCTTGAGGCCTGGCACTGGCCTGGCAACGTGCGTGAGCTGGAAAATCTGGTGGAGCGAATCGTCAATCTTTGCCAGAGCCACATTATCGACCTCGCCAATTTGCCGCCCGCGATGGTGACCCGCAGTGATGCTGAAAACCATACGTCTGTCAGCAGTCTGCTGCAGGATAATGAGCGAGCCTGTATCCTGCAGATACTGCGCGCTCAGGGCGGAAATATGCGCCAGTCCGCTAAGCTACTGGGTATTTCACGTACGGCGCTGTACAACAAGCTCAATCAATGGAACATCGACATCGACACACTGCGTCAGTAAATTAATCATAAAACGCAGTAACTGGCCTGGCGGCCTGCAAGAATAATTCTTACGCGGCAATTCATAGCTTTTCGCCGCAGCAGGACTTAAAATGTGACCACCCATAACAGTGGTCACTGAATTTATCACCCACCTTCAATTTGTCAGGCTATCACAATGACCCAATCCGTAACGGACAGTGGAACGCGCGGTCCTGCCGATCACAATGTGCGTGACCAGATTGTCGAGGCTGCCATGCAGCACTTTGCGCATTACGGCTACGAAAAAACCACCGTCTCCGATCTTGCCCGGGCTATTGGTTTTTCCAAAGCCTATATCTACAAGTTTTTTGAATCGAAACAGGCGATTGGCGAAGTCATTTGTTCAAACCGACTGGCGATGATCATGGCGCGTGCTGAAACCGCGATCGCCGATGCTCCAGGTGCATCAGAACAACTGCGGCGGCTGTTTCAGACGCTTTCCGCCACCAGTACTGAGCTATTTTTTCACGAACGTAAACTCTATGACATTGCCGCTGTCGCGTCGCGCGACCGCTGGCCCTCTGCCATGGCTTACGAAAAGCGGATTCTGAATCTGATTCAGCAGATCCTGCGCAGGGGTCGTGAAATGGGTGAGTTTGAGCGTAAAACTCCGGCTGACGACGCGGCAGAAGCTATCTATCGGGTAATCAGACCCTATGTCAGCCCTGTGCTACTGCAGTACAGCCTCGATGAGGCTGAGGCCGCTTCCACGCAACTGGCCGCACTGGTATTACGCAGTCTTGCCCCCTGAACGAAGTGACTATTGACTTAATTAGTCACAAAGGCAAAGATAACGGCCTGTCTGATTATCGCTCAGGATCCTGATGCTGCTAAGCTTATCTCTGTCTGTTCACTTTCATACCAGCATTCGCATATCGCACCCTTTTGCTAAGGGTCTCGCTAATCGCGCTTCAGGCGCGCATCAACTTTCTGCGGCAGTATTTTATTCGCTGTCCGGACTGACTACGGGAGCAACCGCATGAGTCATTCAACCTCATCTCAACGCATCGTCATCACCGGCGCGGGTATCGTCTCGCCGCTGGGTTGTGGCGTTGAAACCGTCTGGCAGCGATTAACGGCGGGTGAATCGGGTATTCGCGTTCTGCCCGATATGCTCACCTCAGGAACCGGTATTTCAGTAGGGGGCAGCGTGCCTGGCATTGAAGACGATCCACTGGCCGGATATGACCCGGAGTCGTTCATTGCGCCAAAAGAGCGAAAAAAGATGTCGCGGTTTATTGAGTTTGCGCTGCTGGCAGCGGAAGAAGCGCTGAAGCAGGCAGGCTGGCATCCTGAAGATGCGTCTGCGCGTGAACGCACGGCTACGATCATTGCTTCTGGCGTTGGCGGCTTTGGTGCGATTGCCGACGCAGTGCGCACGACCGACGCGCGTGGTCCGCGCAGGCTCTCACCTTTTACTGCTCCCTCGTTTCTGGCGAACATGGCAGCCGGTCATATCTCAATTAAACACGGTTTCACCGGCCCGCTCGGCGCGCCTGTTACTGCCTGTGCAGCAGGCGTACAGGCTATTGGTGACGCCGCAAGATTAATCAGAAGTGGTGAAGCGGACATTGCGATTTGTGGCGGCACCGAAGCGGCGCTGGATCGCGTGACGCTGGGCTGTTTCGCAGCCGCGCGCGCACTATGCGCAGGATATGAAGATGAGCCGCACCACGCCTCACGTCCGTTTGATCGGGACAGAAGCGGCTTTGTCATGGCCGAAGGCGCCGGCCTGCTGGTCATTGAGTCGCTGGCCCATGCAGAGGCACGCGGAGCGACGCCGCTGGCGGAGATTGTCGGCTACGGCACCAGCGCCGATGCTTACCATCTTACGGCGGGTCCGGAGGATGGCAGTGGCGCTGCGCGGGCGATGAGGTTAGCTCTGCGACAGGCGGGGATCAGCCCGGATGACGTTCAGCATATCAATGCTCACGCAACCTCGACTCAGGTCGGCGATCACGGTGAGCTGTCCGCTATTCGCGCCGTTTTTGGCGATGATTCGCCGGTCGCGATCTCATCAACCAAATCCGCCACCGGCCATCTGCTGGGTGCGGCGGGTGGCGTTGAGGCGATATTCACACTGCTGGCCCTGCGCCATCAGCTTATTCCGCCAACACTGAATCTTTATCATCCCGATGAAGCAGCAGGCAGTCTTGACCTGGTGGCGCTTAAAGCCCGACCTGCCGCGCTGAACTATGCCATGTCGAACGGATTTGGTTTTGGCGGCGTCAATGCCAGTATTCTGCTACGTAAGTGGTAATGTCGGCATTTTGACGACTCAATCGGCGCTGCCGGATATACTGGCAGCGTCGCTGATCACATCACCATCCAGCCTATACAGCGCATTCTGTTATTTCCTGTCTGCCACCAGTCTTCAGCCCTTCAGCATCAGCTTTATAAATCTGTACCTTTCCTGACAAAATTGCCGTCGCCTGGCCGTCTGCCCTTTTCTTTCAGCACTACAATTAATTGAATGAAAACAACTTCAGAGAACGTTGATGAAAATTGCAGCTTTCGATATTGGTGGTACCTCTTTAAAAATGGGTGTGATTGACGATCAGGGAAATATTCTGACCAGCGATAGTGCTGATATTTCCCATAACGCACGCGATAAAATACTTGATGAAATCCTGGCCTGGCTGGAGAAAAATCCCGGTTGTGCTGGTATTGCCGTCAGCACACCCGGTTATATTGATACTGACGCTGGTTATATTGCCATGGGCGGCACCATACGTGACTTTGACCAGTTTCATCTGAGCCAGTGGCTGACAGAAAAAACGTCCCTGCCTGCTACCGTCGAAAACGATGCACACTGTGCACTGCTGGCTGAAAAGTGGCTGGGAAAAGCGAAAAAGCTCAACGATTTCCTGATGCTGACGATAGGCACCGGGTTAGGCGGAGCGGCCTTTTGCAATGGCGCACTGATTCGGGGTGGACGCAACCGGGCTGGCGAGTTTGGTTGCCTGCTGACGTCGCGTCCCACCAGCGGCAATATAGAACGCCACACCATGAGCCAGAGCTGTACCATGACGGCGCTGCGGGAGAATTACAGCCAGCTTATTGAAAAGCCTGCCGACGATGTCAGTGGTAAAGATGTCTTTGACGCATACGATCGTAATGAAGACGCCGCGCAGCAGGTGGTAAATAAATTTTATGCGGATCTTGCGGCCTGCTTATATAACCTGTTCAGCGTGTTCGACCCGCAGAGGGTATTTATTGGCGGGGGAATTACTGAGCGCGAACCCTTCCTCAAGGAACTGGGAGAGCAGCTGGCAAAATATGATCCTGATATCCGCATAGATGCCGCAACCTACGGTAACGACTCCGGCATGCTGGGCGCAACCTGGAATTACCTGCAGCGCCAGCCTGCGGGCAATAAGACCTGAGAGCTTTACTTTCCCTGAAGTGAAAAATTGCCATCAGGTCTTATCCGCAGAGACTTAATGCTGGATGTTAGCCAGATCGTCTGAGGAAAGACCTGTCATTTCCATGATGGTTTTACGTTCAAGGCCGCGCTGTAACATAACGCGAGCGATTTCCAGAGTGGCTTCGCGCTTACCTTCACTGCGGCCTTTCTCCATTCCCCGCTGTTCGCCCAGCTCAATACCTTCAGCGCGACCTATTTCAATACCTTTTTGCTCAAGCTGCTGTGCAATAGTCATCAGTGCATCTCCGTGTTGCGGCACCCGCTGTGCCAGTTCGCGAACGAAAGCTTCGTGATCAGCTGATTCACCTGCCTGCATTAAATAGTGTATCAGCGCCAATACCTGGGGTGAAGAAAGATAATCGGCCATCAGTAAGGTACTCAGACGGTCAATGATCGAAGCCATATCACGTTGATGAATATGCTTCTGCATCAGTGTCAGTGCGGCCATGCTACGGTGCTTCATGATTTCGTCATCAGGAATAACCGTGACGCCCACCAGCGGAAAAGCACTTCCATAGAGTTGTTCTGCCACAGCCGGATCATCAAATTCGTCGAACCAGCGGGTCGAATAAGGATAGGGCGAGCGCTTACCGGTGTAGAACAATACAGGTATCACCAGAGGCAGCTTTTTATGACCCGCTGCAAGATGCTGTTGCATAGCGGCAATCGCATAACGCATCAGACGAAACGCCATATGCCTGTCCCGTGTAGATTGATGTTCAATCAGAACGTGTATATAGCCGTCCCCGGCTGAGGTTTTAAGACTGTACAGAACATCACTAAAATATTGCCGCAAATCGTCTTCGACAAAGGAGCCGGATTCAAGCTTAAGTGTGCCGAGATCGCAGATTTTACGCAGTTCTTCAGGAAGATGCAGCTGCATAAAATCTCTGGCAACATCCGGATTTGCCAGAAACTGTCGGAATGTCGCGTCATGGGGTACAGGGATTTTTTTCTTTCTCATCGGTTTACTTTCTATAAGGTTCACATACTGACAGCTCAGGGAAAAGTGGTTTATCCAGGCCGGACGGCAATATTATCGTTGTGTTATCTGTGAATTAAAATGGCCTACATCCATGATGAATTAACTGAAATTTTTAAAAGTAAAATCAATGCATTAAAAATAAGCCACCCCTTAATATAAAAATAAATATCATTACAAAACAGTAGGATGGGCGCTTATGAACTGAAAAAACCATGATTCTCCACATCCACCAACAAGATTTAAACCGGAATAAATAAGAGATAATGAATTATAAAAAAACGATCATTACCTGAATCACCTGTTTTTTCAGCACAACCTACCAATGATAAACCGGCTCAGTTTAAATTTATAAACCACGCCTGTTAATCAGCAGTATTACATTCACTAGCAAGGTATTTCTATTTCCTGCCAGCCGCTATATCAGCACTGATTTATTCGGTAACAGAATGACTTAATAACTGTAAGCGCTGCAGTGAATATTATTCATGTCCTATCCCCTTATCGGCGCATCAAACAGACTCAGCGCCACGATGAGAAGAGCATAAACCAGCAGATAGAACAGAATCAGCGCAGCCAGCAACCGTCGATGGCTACGCATCTCACTTTTCTTCATGGTGCCATTCAGAAGGTGTAGCTCAATGCCAGCGTGGCCGAAGCGCCATTGTGCCGGGCGACGATGGGGCTATCTGAAGCATGCTTATCCAGCCAGGTGTAATCGCCGATCACGCTGGCAGCCCATGCGGGCGTGAACTGGTGACTCCATGTCAGGCTGGTGTCTGTGCCATAAAATCCACCCGCAGCGTTATAGCGTTTAAACCCGCTACGAGCACTCTGCTCGCTGTTCACGCCATACCAGGTATTCATATAACGCGCATCGCCAGACAGACCTGCCACCTGCAGTGCTACCGTATCGTCCTGGGTCTGCCAGGGGATCAGGGTTACAGACGTCCGGTACTGCACGCCCTGACTGTCACTTAATGGCAGCGTCGCTTTCTCCTCAACCACAAACCACGGGGTAACCGACCAGCCCACCGCCAGCGCGGTGTTAACCGTTGCGTCGATATTCCCCATGCCTCTGAGCCGGTCATCACCGTCGCGCCACGATGAGTTACGGTCAGAGCGGCCCAGCCCATAGCCCAGCGTATGTTCCAGATACAGCCCGTTATTCGCCTGCAGGTCATAACCAATGCCTTTTTGCGAGTCGAAAAAGAATGCTCCGTCGCGCGCCTGAATAACCGGCATCAGCTGCCAGTGCTGCTTATCTGCGCCGCTGTAGCGTGGGGCATTAATGCCCGCAATGCCCAGCGTCAGGCTGGGCGGTGGCGTGGCACTCTCATCAGCCATAGCAGCAGCGGCACTCAACCCCAGCGAAAAACAGACCATGTGAAGCGTTATTTTTCCGGTTATCATCACGTTTCCTCATTATCACATCAGGTGCGGAGCTGAGGGATTCAGTGCCGCGTCACTGGCCGGAGTATGCGAGGCGAGTGTCAATGAACGACCAGGGATTTATGAAGAAACAGTCAAGGTGATCCGAAAATGCAGTCAAAACGTGTACTGATTATTGAAGATGACGCAGATGCGGCGGGTGTACTTGAGGCCTACCTGAAACGTGAAAATTATGAGGTCATGATTGCCGGTGACGGATCCAGCGGGCTGGAAACCGCAGGACGCTGGCAGCCCGATCTGATCCTGCTGGACATCATGCTGCCTGGCATGAACGGCACCGAAGTGCTGGCCGCGCTGCGTCGGCGTGACGATACCCCGGTAATTATGGTGACGGCGATGGGTGACGCGCCGGACCGCATCGGCGCGCTACGTTATGGTGCTGATGACTACGTGGTCAAACCCTACCATCCGGGCGAAGTCGTGGCGCGCGTTCAGGCCGTGCTGCGCCGCAGCCAGAGTCACGCGCCCGCCGCAGAATCGCTGCGCTGGGCGGGTCTGGTGGTTGATCCACTGGCACTTACCGCCGTGGTTGATAGTGACAGTGATGCACCGCGCCGCCTGGATCTGACGCCCACCGAATTTTCTCTGCTGGTCACGCTGATGCGTGCCCCGACGCGGCCTTTTACCCGCCTGTTTTTGCTGGAGCACTGCCTGCCGGAAAGCGATGCTCTGGAGCGTGTAGTCGATACCCACGTCTATAACCTGCGCCGTAAACTGGAGGCTGCAGGCATCTCTGACGTCTTACCGGCAGTACGCAGCGTCGGTTACCGGTTCAGACAGCCATGAAGAACGATACGCACACTTCACTGTGGCGCTGGATCTGCATCCGGGTGCTGTTACTGGCTATCGGCAGCGTGATCCTCATCGCCGCCTGTATGTGGCTGCGCTTTGCGGTGCAGGCGTTCTGGGTCTACTACCGGATGCCGCATGCGCTGCTCGATGAGTTCACGCAGCTGCGCCATCATCCCGCCAGCGATCCGGCGCGCTTTCATCAGATTGTCGATCAGTGGTGGGGGATCAAATTTTCCGATCCCTCGCTGGCATCCTCTGACTGGCTGACCGTGCTGGTCCTGGTAGTGGTCACCATCCCGTTTATGGTGATGATGGCGCTGCGTTTCGCCCGTCCGCTGTCGGCGCAGTTCAGCCAGCTGGCGACGGCGGCGCGTGCGGTGTCGAAAGGGGAATTTGGCCGGACGGCGGCGGTGGTGAAAGAAGCCCCGCAGGAGCTGGTGCGCTTTACCGAAGATTTTAACCAGATGACACAACAGCTGGCGCGCTACGATCGTGAGTTGCGCACCTCGCATGTGGCGATGGCACACGAACTCCGCTCACCATTGACAGCAGCGATGGGCCGCCTGCAGGGCATTCTGGACGGCGTCTTCCCTGCCGAGCCGCAGCAGCTGGCGATGATCATGAAGCAACTGACACAGCTTAGCCGACTGACCGATGAACTGCATCTGCTGTCACTGGCAGATGCAGGGCAGCTTACCCTCAACCGCGAGCGATTTAATCTCTCTGAGTTACTGCGCGAGCGTTCAGGCTGGCTGCTGCCACAGGCAGAAGAGTCGGGTGTCGTCATCAGCGTAATGGCACCCGGCGATCTGCTGCTCTGCGCCGATACCTTTCGCCTGGGTCAGGTCATAACCATCATCTGTGAAAATGCGCTGCGCTACGCCGCCGATGGTGGCGCATTGTTGATCACCGCCAGCCAGAACGATAAGGCGACCACGCTGACTTTCCGTGATTACGGTCAGGGCGTAGAGCCAGACTTCCTGCCGCAGCTGTTTGACCGCTTTACCCGGGCTGACTCCTCACGCGCTCGCCACTCCGGCGGCAGCGGGCTGGGGCTGTCGATCGCCAAAGCGATTATCGAGGCGCACGGCGGGTCGCTGCACGCCACGCTGCCTGCCGACGGCGGTCTGCTGATTGGGATAACGCTACCGGCAGGATAAATTGTTCTGACTTGACCATTTCTTGATGGTTCATGGAACGTTTCTGGACACAGGCCGGGTTCAATGAGCACAACTCATTAAAGGAACCCGGTTATGACAGACTTCTTATCGGATGCTGCCCGCCAGGTGTGGCGTCATCTCTTCAGTGTACATATTTTCGCGCCGATCGTGTTCGTGCTGCTCGGCGTATTCATCATGACCGGCTGCCGCGACAACAATGCTGCCCCGCCAGCCGCCCCACTCCGCCCGGTCAAAACGGTGATTGCCCCGCCGCTCAGCGGCGACGCGTCACGCGTGCTGACCGGTGAAATTCGCGCCCATGAAGAGGTTGCACTGGCCTTCAGGCTGGATGGCCGGGTGGTGAGCCGCGCGGTTGAGCTGGGCGATCGCGTCACCGCCGGGCAACCCCTGGCCGCGCTGGAAAACGATCAGTCACGTAATCAGCTGAGCAGCGCGCAAGCCGATCTCGACAGCGCCCGCGCCGCCGAACGCGTCGCCGCGCTTAACCTCCACCGGATGCGGCTGCTGATGCCCGGCGGAGCCATCGCCCGCAGCCAGCTGGACAGTGCCGAGGGAGACTGGCAGAGCGCGCAGTCCCGCCGTCTCAGCAGCGAAGCAGCACTGAAAAATGCCCAGGATAATCTCAGCTGGACCCGGCTCACTGCGCCCGCCGCAGGCCGGATTACCGCCCTCCCGGTTCAGCCCGGCCAGGTGGTCAGCGCCGGACAGACTGTGATGACGCTGGCAGCCGGTGATGCACGCGATGCGGTGTTTGATCTGACAACGCCTGCTTTGCTGCGAGCTGACGACCAGACTCCGCTGAAGGTGACGCTGCTCGCCGACCCGGACATCCAGGCCAGTGGCACGATACGTGACATCAACCCACAGGCCGATTCACAGACCCGTACCTGGCGGCTGCGCATCTCAATTCATCAGCCACCCGAGGCGATGGCACTGGGTGCCACCGTCACCGTCACGCTTCCCGATGCGCAACCGCCAGTCATCGCCCTGCCCGCCAGCGCCCTGACCCGCTTTGCAGACAAGCCCGCGCTGCTGGTGGTTGATGCGGCATCACGCTTACAGCTTCGTCCGGTGGTGCTGGCCCGCTTCAGCGCACAGCAAATCTTTGTCTCTGCCGGGATCCGGCCAGGCGAGCGCGTGGTTACCGCCGGTGTCGGCACCCTGCAACCCGGTGAAAAAGTGACACTGGCGCAGGAGGGCTCATGAAAAAAATTACTGGCTTTAACCTTTCCGGCTGGGCGCTGGCGCATCAGCAGCTGGTCATCTTTTTCATGCTGCTGGTAATGGCGGCGGGTGTGCTGAGTTATGAACGCCTGTCACGTAATGAAGACCCGGCGTTCACCATCAAGACCGCCGTGATCTCTGCCCGGTGGCCCGGAGCTGACGTAAACTCCACCGTACAACTGCTGACGGACGTGCTGGAACAGAAGGTGCAGGAGATCCCGTCGCTGGATGCGGTTGAGAGCGAAACCCGCGCCGGAGAGACGGTCATTTATGTCAACCTGCGCGATGACACGCCACCTTCTGAGGTGGCCGGTATCTGGTATCAGCTGCGGAAAAAAATGCATGATGTGACGTCTTCCCTGCCGCAGGGCGTGCAGGGTCCGGCGGTTAACGACGAGTTTGATGACACCTTCGGCACAATTTACGGCTTCACGGCGGATGGCTTTACCGCCAGAGAGCTGCGCGATCGGGTTGATAACCTGCGCCGCAGCCTGGCCAGTCTGCCCGACATTGGTAAAACCAGTCTGCTGGGCGTGCAGGAGCAGCAGGTGGTTATTGCCTTTTCCCCACGCAAGCTGAACGGCATGGGGCTCGATTTACAGCAGGTCAGCGACGCCATCAAAGCGCAGAACGATGTGGTGCCCGCTGGCAGCCTGCGCACCGACCGCGAAAATATCGCGCTGCGGGTGAGCGGTACGCTGACCTCGGTCGAAAGCCTGCAGGCGATTACCCTGCATATTGGGGAGCGTTTCATCCCACTGACCGATCTGGCGACCATCAGCCTGCAACCTGCTGAACCGCCGGCACCCACCTTTCGGGTTAACGGCGTGCCAGCTATCGGGCTGGCAATCTCCATGGCCGCCAGCGGCAACATGCTCGATTTCGGTAAACAGCTTAACCAGCGCATGCAGATACTGGCCGGTCAGTTACCGCACGGCATCACCATGACCCGCGTCGCCGATCAATCTTCGGTGGTGAAACAAGCGGTCAGCGGCTTTGTGCGGATACTGGGCGAAGCGGTTGTCATCGTGTTAGCCGTCTCCTTTGTTTCGCTGGGACTGCGTGCCGGTCTGGTGGTGGCGGCGGCTATTCCGCTGGTACTGGCGATGACCTTTACCGGCATGTTGCTGGCGGACATCGGACTGCAGCGCATCTCACTGGGCGCGCTGATTATTGCGCTCGGGCTGCTGGTGGATGACGCCATGATCACCGTCGAGGCGATGGTCGCACGGCTCGAAGCGGGCGACAGTAAGTGGCAGGCCGCGACGTATGCATTCAGAACCACCGCCTTTCCGATGCTGACCGGTACGCTGGTGATGATCGCCGGGTTCATCCCGGTCGGATTCGCCGCCTCCAGTGCCGGGGAGTATTGCTACTCACTGTTTGTGGTGATTACGCTGGCGCTGCTCTGCTCATGGGTGGTGGCGGTCATCTTCTCGCCGCTCACCGGCTGCTGGCTGCTGTCAGCGAAGCGCATCAAAGCCCACCAGCCACCGGGCTTACTGACGCGCGGCTATCATGGGCTGCTGGAGGTCATTCTGCGCCACCGGCTGATGACGATTGGCGCAGCGCTGACGGTGCTGCTGGCCAGCCTGTACGCCACCACCTTTATGCAGGGTGAATTTTTCCCGGCGTCAGACCGCCCTGAACTGCTGGTCAGCCTGACGCTGCCCGCCAGCGCATCCCAGGCGGAAACCACGCGCCGTACCGCACAGCTGGAACAGATGCTGCGCAACGATCGGGATGTGGCGAACTTCACCAGTTACGTCGGCTCTGGCGCAATACGCTTCTATCTGCCGATGGATGTATTGCTGGATAATGAAAACATCGCACAGCTGGTGGTGGTGGCGAAGAATCTGGCGGTACGCGATCGGCTGCGCAGCAGGCTGGAGAAGAAACTGGCCGCGGATTTCAGTGATATCACGACGCGGGTTTCGCCGCTGGAGCTGGGTCCGCCGGTGGGCTGGCCGCTGAAATATCGTATCACCGGCCCGGACAATGGCCGGGTGCGGCAGGCTGCCGGTGAGCTGGCAGCGCTGATCGCCCGCTCTCCACTGACCCGCGAGGTGAATCTCACCGCCGGGGAGCCGGAACGGGTCATGACGCTGGCCGTAAACCAGACCGCCGCCCGTGCCGCCGGACTGTCGTCCGACACCATCGCCTCTGCGCTGAACACCCTGATGTCCGGCAGCGTGGTGACGACTCTGCGCGATCGCAACCGGCTGATTGACGTGGTGCTACGCAGTAATGACGCCGAGCGGCAGAACACGGAGACGCTGGAAGGATTGATGATCACCAATGCCAGCGGACAGAAAATTCCGCTGCGCCAGGTAGCGACCCTGAACTGGGGCGTGGATGATCCGGTGATCTGGCGCCGTCAGCGACTCTCATACATTACCGTGCAGACCGATATTGCGCCGGGTCAGCGGGCTGAGCAGGTCTCGCAACAGCTCGCACCTGATGTCGCCGCCCTGCGCGCCTCACTGCCTGCCGGGTACGGTATTGAAGAAGGTGGCGTAGTGGCGGAATCGGACAAAGGCAATGGTTCGGTGTTTGCTCTGCTGCCGGTGACGATCTGCGCCATGCTGGTCCTGCTGATGATTCAGCTGCAACGCTTCTTCGGTATGCTGCTGGCGCTGAGCATGGCCCCGTTTGGCCTGCCCGGCGTCGTCTCCGCGATGCTGCCGGCAGGCACACCGCTGGGGTTTGTGGCGCTGCTGGGGATTATTGCGCTGGCGGGGATCATCATCCGCAACGCGGTGATTATGATCAGTGAAGTGGATGCGTACAGCCGCGCCGGACTGCCTGCCGGTGACGCTATACGGCAGGCCGCCCATCACCGGGCGCGTCCCATCCTGCTGACCGCCTGTGCCGCGATACTTGGCATGATCCCTATCGCCCATCAGGTGTTCTGGGGGCCGATGGCACTGGCGATTATTGGTGGTCTGGTCAGCGGCACGCTGGTGACGCTCACGGTGCTGCCCGCCGCGTTAAGTCTGCTGATGCAGCGACGTTTAGGTTAAAGCAGTTCGTATTAAAACGCCCGGCGATCCCGTGCTGAGAACAGCGGGATCGCCGGACGCGTTCAGTTCATCACCTCGACCAGAATCAGCGGGCACTTTCTGACTTTGCAGGCCTGACTGTAGGCCAGCGAGCAGACCGAACAGAGGTCGCGCACGTCAGACTGGTACTCATACTCCATGAAATAGCGGAACTGGCCGCCCGCCGAATCTGTTCTCCAGAATCGCTGCGGCTCCAGAATTTCATCCAGTTGCCTGAATGTCAGGGCTGACGGGTTGTGATACCCGACTCTTACGCGGTATGTAGTCATGCAGTGATTATTGGCATCCCGGCCCCGCCGCCGCCAGTTGGTTGTTGTTTTCAGTTCAATAGCTGGCGCTTATCAACCCGCTTCGCCTGGTGTCGCAGGCGGGTCGGCCAGCAGCGCCAGCAGATGCAGCACCGCTTTTGATGGATGATGCCGACGCCAGGCAAACGCCACGTCGGTAAACAGCGTGTTGTTCTCGATATCGCAGAAGCTGACTTCGGGATTATCGACGCAGCGCAGCGACTCCGGCACCAGCGCAATCCCGCAGCCTGCAGCCACCATGCCCAATGAGGTGGTGATCTGTGGCGCCTGCTGGAAGGTGTGGCGTGAAAAGCCCGCCCGCAGACAGGCCGTAACAATCAGCTCATAGAGACTGGGCGAAACGTCGCGCGGGAAGATTATCAGGGTTTCATCCGCCAGCGCGGACAACGAGACTGTCGGCGTGCCGCTGAGGGGATGGCAGCGCGGCAGCGCAATCAGCATCTTTTCGGTGGAGATCACGCGCAGATTAAACGCCTTGCTGCTTTCGCACGGCAGCCGGATAAAGGCAGCATCCAGCAATCCCTCCTGCAGATCCTGCATCAGCAACGACATATTCTCTTCACGCGTCAGCAGCTCCATCGCCGGATAGCGTTCCGTAAACTGACGGATCAGGGTGAAGATGCGCGGATTAAACGCCACCGAGCTGGCAAACCCAAGCGACAGCTGGCCACTGATCCCGCGGGCAATCCCACGCGCGTTCTCCAGTGCCTGATCGGCCAGTTGGACAATTTGCCGGGCATCGGCCAGAAACGCTTCCCCCGCTTCAGTAAGTTCCACGCCGCGCGTCAGTCGCTTCAGCAGCGGTGTGCCAATTTCCTGCTCCAGCCGCAGTATCTGCTGGCTCAGCGGCGGCTGAGAAATCCCCAGCATTTCAGCGGCCCGGGTGAAGTGAAGCGTCTCGGCTACGGCAACAAAATAACGCAGGTGGCGCAGTTCCATATCAAAAACGTCTCAAAGTTAACAGGTTTCGCTATTGGACCCACCGACTGAATCGGTTCACCATTAGGTTAACACGGCTTAACGGTTAATCGATGAGGCATGAAATGAGCAATTGTGTAACTGATTGTTCCTGTGAGGATCAACTAAAACATACTGTCTTAACGCTTTCCCAGGATGCACCAGAAAGCGTTATCTATCAGACCTCTTTAATGAGTGCGCTGCTGAGCGGCGTCTACGACGGCAACGTCCGCATCGCCGACCTGCTGCGCAAAGGGGATTTCGGCCTGGGCACGTTTAACCGGCTGGATGGCGAGATGATTGCGTTCGACAGCAAGGTCTATCAGCTGCACTCAGATGGCAGCGCGCATCCGGCCGATCCGGCACAGAAAACCCCGTTTGCGGTGATGACCTTTTTCAGGCCGCAGCACCTGTTTGAGTTTGACCGGCCCATGTCGCGCGAGGATATCCATCGGGTGATCGACAGCGAAATCACCTCCGATAACCAGTTCTGCGCGCTGCGCATCAGCGGTCGTTTCAGCCGCGTCGACACCCGCACCGTGCCGTGTCAGTGCCGTCCCTACCGCTCCATGCCGGAAGTTCTGGGCGATCAGCCGACCTTTGCCTTCAGCCAGCGCGCGGGCGAGCTGATTGGCTTCCGCACGCCACAGTATATGCAGGGCATTAACGTAGCGGGCTATCACGAACACTTTATTACCGACGACCGCGAAGGCGGCGGCCACATTCTCGATTATGCGCTGGAACAGGGCACCCTGACCTTTGGTGCCATCAGCAAGCTGGTCGTGGATTTACCGCAGGACAGTGACTTTCTCAATGCCGACCTGAACCCCGCCAATCTTGACGCCGCGATCCGTGCGGTAGAAAGCTAATCAGAGGAATGACGATGAAAACTCCAACCGATACCACACTCTGGACCTGCGGCGCTGACCTGGTGGTCGCACAGCTTGAGGCACAGGGCGTGCAGCATGTTTTTGGCATCCCTGGCGCAAAGATCGACAAGGTTTTTGACTCCCTGCTGGATTCCTCCATCCAGACTATCCCGGTTCGTCATGAAGCCAATGCCGCCTTTATGGCCGCCGCAGTGGGCCGGCTGACCGGCAATGCCGGTGTGGCACTGGTTACGTCCGGGCCGGGCTGCTCTAACCTGATCACCGGCATGGCCACCGCTACCAGCGAAGGCGATCCGGTGGTCGCCATCGGCGGTCAGGTGAAACGCTCGGACAGCGCCAAGCAGGTTCACCAGAGCATGGATACGGTGTCCATGTTTCGCCCGGTCACCAAATATGCGGTTGAAGTGACCGATCCCTCTGCGCTCTCTGAATGCCTGTCGAATGCTTTTCGTCACGCCGAGCATGGCCGCGGCGGCGGCGCCTTTATCAGCCTGCCGCAGGATATTGTCGACCAGCCGGTGACCGGCAAAGCACTGAGCAGCAAGGGCCGTCCGGTGCTGGGTGCCGCGCCAGACGCGATGATCGACACGGTCAGCCAGGCGATTGCCGGGGCGAAAAATCCGGTCATCCTGCTGGGATTAATGGCGAGCCAGCCGGAAAACAGCGAAGCGATTCACGATCTGCTGAGCCGCAGTCATATTCCGGTCACCAGCACCTATCAGGCTGCAGGCGCGATCAGACAGGATCACTTCTCACGCTTCGCCGGTCGCGTCGGGCTGTTTAACAACCAGGCGGGTGACCGGCTGCTGCAACAGGCTGACCTGATCATCACCATCGGTTATAGCCCGGTAGAATATGAACCGGCGATGTGGAACAGCGGTAACGCCACCCTGATTCACATCGACGTGATTCCGGCAGAGACCGACAACCGCTACCTGCCGGACGCCGAGCTGGTGGGCGATATCGCCGCAACCGTGCGTAAACTGGCAGCACGCATTACCGCGCCGCTGCAGCTGACAGCGGAAGCCGCCAGCATTCTTGACGATCGTCAGCAGCAGCGCAAACTGCTGGCGATGCAGGGTGCCAGTCTCAATCAGTTTGCCCTGCATCCGCTGCGCATCGTGCGCGCTATGCAGGACATCATTAACAGCGACGTCAGCCTCACCGTTGATATGGGCAGCTTCCACATCTGGATCGCCCGTTATCTTTACAGCTTCCGTGCCCGCCAGATCATGATCTCCAACGGTCAGCAGACCATGGGCGTGGCGCTGCCGTGGGCGATTGGTGCCTGGCTGGTCGATCCGCAGCGCAAAGTGGTATCGGTTTCAGGGGATGGTGGCTTCCTGCAGTCCAGCATGGAGCTGGAAACAGCCGTCCGGTTAAAAGCCAATATCCTGCACATCGTCTGGGTCGATAACGCCTACAACATGGTGGCAATGCAGGAAGAGAAAAAGTATCACCGCGTCTCAGGTGTCAATTTTGGCCCGGTCGATTTCAAAGCCTACGCCGAAGCGTTTGGCGCTGCGGGCTTTGCGGTGACCAGCGCGGCAGAGCTGGAGCCGACGCTGCGTAAAGCGATGGATGTTCAGGGTCCTGCCGTGGTGGCTGTGCCGGTCGATTACGCCGACAACCCGCTGCTGATGGGTCAGCTGCATCTGAGCCAGCTTCTTTAATTTCGTAATAAGGAGATCATGATGAAAAACAGAGTGGCATTGGTAACCGGCGCAGGCCAGGGCATTGGTGAAGCGATCGCCCTGCGTCTGGCAAAAGATGGACTGGCGGTGGCCGTCGCCGATTTCAATCAGGAGACCGCCCGCCAGGTTGCGGAGAAGATTAACCAGCAGGGAGGCAAAGCGATTGCCCTGAAAGTCGATGTCTCACAGCGCGATCAGGTGATGGATGTCGTAGAAGAGGCGCGTCGTACGCTGGGCGGTTTTGACGTCATCGTCAATAACGCCGGTATTGCACCCTCCACGCCGATTGCTGAGATCACCGAAGCGGTGGTCGACAAGGTCTATAACGTCAATGTCAAAGGGGTCATCTGGGGCATGCAGGCCGCAATTAAAGCGTTCGCTGCAGAAGGCCACGGCGGCAAAATCATCAACGCCTGTTCACAGGCGGGTCACGTCGGCAATCCGGAGCTGGCGGTTTACAGCTCGAGTAAGTTTGCCGTGCGCGGTCTGACGCAGACCGCCGCGCGCGATCTGGCACCCGCCGGTATCACGGTCAACGCTTTCTGCCCGGGCATTGTCAGAACCCCGATGTGGGAAGAGATCGACCGGCAGATCTCTGAAGCCGCCGGAAAACCCGCCGGTTACGGCACCGAAGAGTTTGCAAAACGCATTACGCTCGGACGGCTTTCCGAGCCGGAAGATGTAGCCGCCTGCGTCGCTTACCTCGCCAGCCCCGACTCCGATTATATGACCGGTCAGTCTCTGTTGATTGACGGCGGCATGGTATTTAACTGATCTGCTCTCGCCTGCTGCGTCTCTGCGCAGCAGGCTTTTCTCAAGACCGGATTGAACCGTTAATTTATTTTATCTGAAAAGCGGTTACCCATCAGCCGGTTGCCCTCCTGACCCCGTTTTTGCTCAGTTTTTGTCGCCGCAGAGATTAAAGCTGCTTATCACCCTGCCGATAAAACAGAGACTCCTCTCCCTGTTCGAAGCGACCATGTTAACGATCAACCATAACGAAACCGCCGCCATTACGAACAAATTGCGGTACGGTACTGACTCCGTTCTGGGACGAACGGTTGAACGGCTATCATCAGGGATGCGGATTAACAGTGCCAAAGACGATGCGGCAGGTCAGGCGATTGCCAACCGTATGACGGCCAATGTCAACGCCGACGCGGTAGTGGCACGCGGCCTTAATGATGCCATCAGCTATTCCCAGACTGCCAGTGGCGGTCTGGGCACCATCGTCGATCTGCTGATCCAGGCGCGTACGCTGTCGGTGCAGGCCGCTAACGGCACGCTGTCAGACGCGGATCGGCAGAGCGTCAACGGTGCATATCAGCAGATTCTGGCCGGCATCAACGAAGTCGCGGATCACACCGAGATTTTCGGGCGTTACCCGCTGGCAACGGATAATCCCGATCTGCCGCCTGCGAAACTGGGTAACGTTGACCCTATCAACGTTAAGTTCCCGGTGCCGGGCAAGAGTTACTCGTTTACCTCGGGTGTGATACCGCTGGCCTATATCCCGGCAGGCTCAACATCGATAAGCATTACCATTGACTCACTGGGTCAGGATGACGATCTCCAGTTGTTTACCCGCGACGGTAAACATCTGGCGGGAACACCGCTGGACGGCAGTGCACCTGATTACACCTGGACCAGCAAAGGCATTACGGATGCAGCGACCGCAGATTCGCGCCTGCTGACCAGTAAAAACGGTTTTGCTACTGGCGCAACTTATGACAGCTCTCAGCTGCTGGAAGGCGGCCCGAGCTGGGCGCTGGCGGGCAGTAACAGCAGCAGCTACAACGGGATGACCATCACCTACAGCGGTGACGGCGACCGCTATGAAGATGTCGCCAGCGGCGATTTCAATAACGGCACCAATACCGGCACCCGGCTGGAGCGCATCTCGCTGGACACCGTCAGCGAAGATTTGATTGTGGTGGTGGTGGGCAACGGCTCCTTCACCGGTAGTCTGACCTGGGGAATCCTGCCGGAGCCCAAGGGCGTGCCTGCAACGCCGCCACATGAGAGTCGTCCTCTCGAAGTGATCACCAGCGCCGACTATGGTCAGCCGATACAGTCGGATAGCATCCCCGCTACGCCGTCAGATACTAAAACGCTGGGACTGAACAACACCACCCTGCTGACCAGTGGTGACATCTCCACCACCATGAAGGCGCTGGATAAGGCGCTGGAGAAGATCAGCGGCTATCAGTCGCTCTATGGCGCTAAGATAAATCGTTACGAGTCAAACCGTAATGTGCTGTCACAACAGGGTGTGGATACCTCTACGGCTCGCAGCCGCATTCAGGATGCAGACTATGCTGAAGAAGCGAGTCAGCTGGCGCGCAGCCAGATTATTCAGCAGGGCCAGACTGCCGTCAGCAAAATGGCGAACAAAACACCTGAAATGATCATCCAGCTATTAGGCAGCTAATACCTTATCCGGCTGAGCATCCTGACTCAGCCGTTTATCCTGTTTCTTCACCATCTGAACCGCCTGATTCCGCACCCTGCTGGCCCGACATTCGCGATTACACCTCGTCACCCTTTGATCCCAGTCACACAAACTCGTTTAAGATTCGTTTAAAGATGATCGCGATCACCCTTCCTTGTTAAAGAAATGCTAAATCCTGACAACTATTTACTATCATCCTGCAGTGCAGGGTTAAATAAAACAACAGGTTAATTGTTACCACGCTAACTAATTACCTGAATTTTCCTGGCTTCATGTAACTTTTTCATTACTTTTACGCCAATGTGAGGGCTGCTATTTTGCTGACGATACTGGGTTTTTCCATGGTTGTTTGCTTCATGTATCTGATCATGACCAAACGCATGTCAGCCTTAATTGCGCTGATCCTGATACCAACCATATTTGCGCTGATTGGCGGATTTTATGCCGGACTGGGTGCCATGATGCTGGATGGCGTCAAAAAGCTGGCTCCGACCGGTGTGATGCTGACCTTCTCCATTCTCTATTTTGGTCTGATGATCGATGCCGGCCTGTTTGATCCGCTGGTACGCTTTATTCTCCGGCTGGTGCGTGGCGATCCCCTGAAAGTACTGGTCGGCACCGCGGTGCTGACACTGCTGGTTTCGCTGGATGGTGACAGCTCCACCACTTACATGATCGCTATCGCAGCGTTCCTGCCGCTCTACCATCGGCTGGGCATGAACGTGCTGATGATGACCTGTCTGGTCAACCTCGCCAGCGGCATCATGAACCTTTCACCCTGGGGTGGCCCGACGGCACGTGCCGCTGCGGCACTGCGCATTGATGCGCTCGACATCTTTATTCCGATGCTGCCCGCGATGCTGCTCGCCTGCGTCAGCCTGGTCGCGATGGCGGTGCTGTTTGGCCTGCGTGAGCGTAAACGGTTAGGCGTGATGACCATGAAAGATCACCATCTCGACAACATCGAGCTGGGTCTGGGCGATGCCGAAGAGTGCGCTGCCAACCGCCGTCCGAAGATGTTCTGGCCTAACTTTATCCTGACCACCGTGCTGCTGGTGCTGCTGGTAATTGGTTTAATGCCGATTCAGATCCTGTTTATGCTGGCGTTTGCCATTGCGGTGATGCTCAACTATCCCACGCTGGAAGAGCAGAAAGCGCGTATCAGCTCGCATGCCGGTAACGTGCTGGCGGTGACCGCGCTGATTTTTGCCGCCGGTATCTTCACCGGTATTCTCTCCGGCACCGGCATGGTGGATGCCATGGCGAAGAGTCTGCTGGCCGTAATCCCAACCAGCTTCGGACCTTACCTGGCGGTGTTTACCGCGCTGGTCAGCCTGCCGTTCACCTTCTTTATGTCGAATGATGCGTTTTACTTCGGCATCCTGCCGGTTATCGCGCAGACGGCGGCCAGCTACGGCATTACCGCCGAAGAGATTGCCCGTGCTTCCATTGTCGGTCAGCCGTTCCACCTGCTGAGCCCGCTGGTGCCGTCGGTCTACCTGCTGGTGGGCCTGGCAAAAGTCGATATCGGCGACCACCAGCGTTTTGCCATCAAGTGGGGCATTCTGGTCAGTCTGGTATTGATGGCAGGCGGTCTGCTGACCGGTGCTTTCCCGCTGTTCCACAGTTAATTCTCTGCTTTCTGGCGGATAACCGGCTTTTTTTGCCCGGTTATCCGCTTCACCGCTCCGCCTGTTGTTGCAACCCGCTCTACACTCTATAGCCAGGCTGATGTGCTGCGCGCCAGACAGGCCGTAGTCTCTCAGAGATTTTGCCGATGACCCTATGGAGGCCCGATGAAAATTCACCACCTTAACTGTGGCTGTATGTGCCCGCTGGGCGGCGCGTTCTATGATGGATTCAGTAAAGGCCTGAAAGCGCACCTGGTCTGTCACTGCCTGCTGATTGAGACAGATCGCGACGGGCTGGTGCTGGTCGATACTGGCTTTGGGCGGCAGGATATCCATACGCCCGGCAGTCGCCTCTCGGGCTTTTTCCGCGCCTTAAACAATATTCAGTGGCGTGACGATCTCACCGCCTTGTCACAGGTGAAGGCACTGGGCTTTCGGGCTGACGATGTGCGGCATATTATTCTGACCCATCTTGATTTTGATCATGCTGGCGGACTGACCGATTTTCCGCAGGCGCGCATCCATCTGTTGCAGCAGGAGGTCGATACCGCCCACCAGCGTCATAGCTGGCTGTCGCGCGAGCGCTATCGTCCCGGACAATGGGGCGGGATCGGCAACTGGGAAACCTATCAGCCGCAGGGGGAAACATGGTTTGGTTTTGAGGCGGTAAATCGCCTGCGGGATTTACCACCGGAGATTTTGCTGGTGCCGCTGGCGGGCCATACGCCGGGTCACGCGGGCATTGCGATTCAGCAACCCGATGGCTGGCTGCTGCACGGCGGCGACGCCTGGTTTTACCGCAGCGAAATGCGACAGCCGACGCGCCACTGCACGCCGGGACTGCGCTTTTACCAGTGGATGATGGGCATGGATAACGAGACCAGACGGCACAACCAGCAGCGACTGCGCGAGCTCTCCTGCCAGCGCGGCGGCGAAATCACCTTTTTCTGCAGTCACGATGCGCGCGAGTTGGATGCGTTGCAGGTAAATGCGCCGCTGCGCTGATGCGATAAACTCCGTAATGGTGATGAGGACAGCCACCTAAGAGCGAGGATTAAGCCGTCCCGTTGCGCCTCAGGAACGTCACGAGCCCCGGATGCAGAGGCACGCCGGAAACGTCTGTCGTTTCTCGTGTCTTGTGCAGATAGCATGCAGCCTGCATGGATAACCAGAGCCGCGCCGCAATACCCAGGCCTGCTTCCAGACATACAGCCATTTCCGGGCTGACGGAAGCTTTTCCGCCTGCCACTTTGCTCAGCGATGCCGCCGAAACGCCCAGCTGTTTAGCCAGACTGCGCAGACTGATGTCATTATCTTCCAGATATTCCGCTATCAGGCTGCCTGGGTGTGGCGGTTTAAACATTACCATCAATGATAACCCCCGAGGTTGAGAATGAATGCGTCGACGTTCGTGAATCCGAATGTGATGCGCCAGTTTGCTCTGACCGGAACTGCATAGACGTTCTTCCTTTCCCCGTGCCTGGGTGAAAGCGAAAGCCCGGCTTTTCATTGTACAATGGTTTGTTTTATTCACTGCGGAGGTCTTTATGAAAGCCATCATTTTCGGCGAAGCCCGACGGAATCTTTCTGCCACGATGATTCAGACGGCAGAAGATAAAGCGCCAGTAATGATCATTCGCCGGAACGGTGAGTCCTGCGTGCTGATGTCGACTGAAGAATATAACTCACTGGAAGAGACGGACTGGCTACTGCGATCGCCCAGGAATGCCCGCAGATTGATGGATGCTATCGAAAGCCTGCGAAGCGGTGACGGGACTGACAGGAATGTGATTGCGTAAAACTGTCCAGGTCCGCAGAAGCCCGGCGGATCTGTGCCGTCAGTGGGGATGCTCTGTCAATCGCCTTAAGCCACTATCATTATTGACGGGCTCAGGAGTTTACCCCTGAGCCCTTATCGTGCGCCTGTTTCAGCGGCGGCTTCATCTACCGCAATCCTGTTACGCCGGATCGCCCGCCCTCTTTTTAAGCTGTGCGGAAAGCCATGGCGCAGTCAGACTCTCTGCGGATGTGCTGACCGCTTCCGGCGTACCGGACGAAACAATCCTTCCGCCCTTCAGCCCCGAACCGGGCCCCAGATCAATCACCCAGTCCGCCTCTGCCACAATGCGCATTGTGTGTTCCGCCAGCACGACGGTGTGACCGCGCGTCACCAGTTCATTCAGCACAATCAGCAGTTTGTCCATGTCGGATGGGTGCAACCCGGTTGACGGTTCATCAAGCAGATAGAGCGTGGCTGTGCGCTGGACGCGTTGCAGCTCCCAGGCGAGCTTGATGCGCTGACACTCACCGCCAGAGAGCTCCGTGGCGGGCTGACCCAGCGTCAGGTATCCCAGCCCCAGAGATCGCAGTGCCGACAGTGAACGCTGGATCCCGTCGTACCCGTCAAACACCCTGGTGGCATCATCTACGGTAAGATCAAGCACATCCGCTATGGTCAGGTCGTTCCACTTCACCTCCAGCGTTTCGGGGTTGTAACGGCTTCCCGCACAGACCGAGCAGGTTGCGGTGGCGCTGGGCATAAAGAGCAGCTCAATCGAAATCTGGCCCTGTCCCTCGCACGCAGGACAGCGCCCCGCAGGCAGATTGAAGGAAAACCGGCTGGCGCTGAAACCTCGGGCTTTGGCCTTGGGGGTCTCTGCAAACAGCCGGCGGACGATATCGAAAAAGCCGGTATAGGTGGCCAGATTGGAGCGTGGCGTCCGCCCGATAGGACGCTGATCGATTCTGACCAGACGGCCAATGGCGTCATTTCCGCTGACAACCTGACCCTTAACGTCCGGCACCAGGTCCTCTTCCTCACCCTCTTCACTGTCAGATGTTTTGTCAAAACGTCCGAGCATTTCCAGAAGTACGCGATTCAGCAGCGTCGATTTGCCGGAGCCGGAAACACCGGTAACCGCCGTCATTCTCGCCAGCGGGATGGCGATATCCACGCCGGTAATATTGTTGCAATGGACCTGCTCAAGCCTGAGCCAGCTCTCCGCGGGCTGGCGCTGGCGCAGCCCGGTATAGCTGCGGGAGAAGAGATAGCCTGATGTCGGTGAGGCACTGACGTCTTTAAGGCCTGCCGGTTCACCGTTATAGACGATCTCACCGCCATGCGTTCCCGGGCCGGGACCGACTTCGATGAGCCAGTCAGCCTCGGCGATGAGGTCGAGGTTATGTTCGACGACCACCAGCGAGTTACCTGCACGCACAAGATTCCTGAGGGATGCGAGCAGCGCTTTGACATCCTCAGGATGCAGACCAGCTGAAGGCTCATCCAGCACGTAAAGCACGCCAAACAGCCGCGATATCAGCTGGGTAGCCAGACGTACGCGCTGCAACTCGCCGGAGGAGAGCAGCGTGGTGCGGCGTCCCGGTGCCAGATGCCCAAGTCCCAGCGTCTCAAGCTGTTCAAGCCGCATGCAGATATCTGACGCCATCCGGATGACGGCTTCCCGCAGCGCCGCCTCGGCAGGCAGATCTGATGATGAACCGTCTGCATAAGGCCTCAGCCGTTCAGCAAGTTCAGAAACCGACAGCTCACTCAGACTGGCAATGTCATAACCGGCAAAGGTCACGGACAGTGCGTTCCGGTTTAACCTTTTGCCATGACACACTGAACAGGGCGTGACCGTGACAAAGCGCGCCAGCCGTTTTTTCGTCGTCTCGCTGCCACCGGAATAGCTCTGCAATACGATTTTTGCTGCGCTGGTGTAGGTGCCGGTATAAGCGGGCTCTTCGCCAGCCGCCAGGGCTTTTTCACGCTGTTCAGCGTTCAGACCCATAAAAATCGGCACTGATGGCTGCTCGTCAGTCAGCAGTATCCACTGCTGGTCGCGGGCTGAAAGCGTATCCCAGGGGGCATCGACATCGTAGCCGAGCGTCTCAAGGATGCTGCGCAGATTTTTGTTATGCCAGCCCCGCGGCCATGAAGCTATGGCGCCCTGCCGGATGCTCAGTGACCTGTCCGGCACCATCGCCTCGGTTCTGACGGTATGGACCCGTCCCAGCCCCTGGCAATGCGGACAGGCACCTTCAGGATTGTTAGGCGAGAAATAATCGGCGGTCATAAACGGCACACCGTCAGGCCTTGTGCCCGCACGGGAAAACAGCAGGCGCAGCGTGACGGAAATTCGGGTCAGGCTGCCTACCGTTGAACGCTCCTGCGCGCCAGCCCGGCTCTGCTGAAGCGCCACCGCAGGCGGCAGTCCGTCAATGTTATCCACATCCGGCGCAGCGGCCTGATCGATCAGGCGACGGGCATGGGGTGAAACCGACTCAATAAACCGGCGCTGGGCTTCTGCATAAAGCGTATCAAAGGCGAGTGAGGATTTCCCGGACCCTGAAACCCCGGTGAACACCACCATGGCATTACGGGGAAACCGCAGCGATACATCTTTGAGATTATGTGTTCTTGCACCCTGCACCGAGACATAAGGATCGATGTGCTCATCAGCGCGATAAGTTTGGGCGTTATCTTGTTCTGTCATGATGTCCCTGTTTGATGATGCACGGCAGATTAACGATCAACTGCCGTTAATGACTGAAAATTGCAGAGGCTGACCCGGCTTTCGGGCTATCCGGCCCATTACGGGACAGAAACACCAGCAAGGGTAGTCAGGGATTTTAGTCTGCACAACGCGGGGGCAGCTGATTCAGGACAGTAAAAAGAACAGCACATAAAAAAGCCCACACAAGGTGGGCTTTAGTTACCGGGCGCTTATCCTTTCGGATTGAGCTGCACCTACGAGTGATGCGAGCGGAATATTGAACATTTTATGCAGGTTCCGGATCATGGGCAGCGTCAGCGCACGCTTATGATTCAGTACCTCATAGACGCGGTTCGGGCGTCCAATTGCCGGCACCAGGTCTTTCGCTGTCAGCCCCATCTGCTCCATGCGGAATTTAATCGCCTCCACCGGATCAGGTGCCTCAATCGGATAATGTTCCTGTTCATATTTTTCAATAAGCAGGATCATGACTTCCAGAAAGTCACCGGCTTCACTTCCCGGTTCTGGCTCATTGTCGAACAGGGGAGATACGGCGGTTAGGGCGGCTTGATAATCTGCTTCACTGTGAATCGGTTTGATTTTATAAGTCATCACATTTCCACCGTATTTGCATTTACCCTGTCGTACGTCGTTTTATCTCAAGTTGATGGCTATGTCATTGCGTGCTTAGCAGAAACAAAGCACATGAGCATAAAAATGGCGTCCATGTGTTCAGATCCATTTATGAACGTTACGCTGGCAGGTCGGCACAGATAAGTGCCATTCCGGGCGAAAAAAACTGAAAGGCGATCCCGCGCCGCAGATTTCATTCAAAACGTGCTCTGCACGCAAAAAAAAACCCGTCAGCGACGGGTTTTTTCAGGCCTGAAAGATGAAAGTCAGCGTTACGGCTTTTTAAACTTGTCTTCGACCTTATCTTTTGCTTCAGCAATTTTATCGCCGGCTTTTTCCACGAAACCCTCTTTATGGGCGGGTTCGCTGCCTGGCGTTACCGGACGGCTGTCGTGGTCAGCGCGCGCCTGACGCGTGCTTTCCAGCAGCGGATCGGTCGCGGCAGGATTACCGGTCACCGGATCTGCATTGAGATGGTCGGCACGAGCATGATCAATATCCACTTCCTGACGACGCACCGAGTCATTGATGGTTTCGACCCGATCGCTTGCCTCTTTACGCAGCACCACTTCTTCGATGATCTGCGCAGTCTTATTGACGACCGGCTGCTCATGCGTCTCTTCCACTTCAACCGTTTTCTCGGACCAGTCAACCTGGTCCGGTGAGCCCGTTTCGCTCACCGGACGACGGAATATTTCCGCATGTTGCTCATGCAGAGAGACGTTTTCAGACACCCGATCCGTAACAGTGTAGCGGCGCACGCGGGTTGATCCTTCGCTGACCAGTCGTTTACCTACTTCCAGTCGCTCTTCGGCCAGACGCAGCACATCCTCGTCACTCTCATCACCGGTCAGGGCAGTACGCGCCGCGCCGCGATGGGCAGAATCGGTTTGCAGCGGATCGATGGCACCGTTTTCCTGAAGCGTACCGCTGGCGGGCGCAGTCAGACCATCATCGGGCGCATAGTCATCAGGCAGCGCGGCACTGCGTTCAGTCAGCTCTTCATGTGCATCCAGAATACCCAGTGCGCGCGGCAACTCATCCTCATCGGCCCGCAGCGACAGCACCACACCGCCGGTACGCATCGCATCTTCATAGACTTCGGCCTGATCCTCTTCCAGCGTGTTGCCAAACAGGCGCTGCCAGAATCCCGGATGACGGGCTTCATGACCTTCAGTACGCAGCCGTTCACCGGAGATGATATCAATGTCATCATCCAGGAACCCGGCCTTAATCAGGTTACGCTTTGCACCTTCTGCCAGTGAGATATTGCTGAACATTGTTACGATTGTTTCACGCGCCATGTTGTGTTCCTCGGTGATGGATTCGGACGGCTCTGAATAGGGTATTCGGGTCA
Source organism: Pantoea sp. S62 (assembly GCF_016658625.1). Classification (NCBI taxonomy): domain Bacteria; kingdom Pseudomonadati; phylum Pseudomonadota; class Gammaproteobacteria; order Enterobacterales; family Erwiniaceae; genus Pantoea; species Pantoea sp. S62. The sequence continues at coordinate 55,430 of NZ_JACVVI010000012.1, forward strand.
GATGAGCCTGCTGTCGGCGCAGGGAGACAATCTGTTCTGTCTCCACCTCGCTGACGACTTTGCGAATGTGCCACTCCTCTTTCAGCACCAGATGACGGACGATCTCGACCTCTTCTTCGACAATCGGAATAATCAGGACGCCATTTTCTTCACGAATCGCCGGCATCTCAGTCAGCCGCTCCGATTTAGGAATGCGTTGAATATCCGCCGTCTGCTGCCGGAGCATCAGCGCAATTTGCTGCTGATGTTCAGTGACCTGCCGGGTAACCCTGACATGACCGTCGATGACCCGCTGTTTCGAGATCTCAACGGTTTCCTCCGCCAGACTTAAGACCTGTTCGCTACCCTCTGGCCCTGGTTTTTCAGGAGGTTGATTGTTCATGGTTAACCTGCCTGTGATACAGAGCGATCATTGGTACTTTCCCTGGCCTTGAGCATAAGTGACTGCTTTTGGGTTAGTTAAAGCCTGGCACAAAGAATGATAATGGAAAGAAAAAAGCAGAAATATGCCGCGATGTGAAGATAACATGGCGCTAAAATCGGATAAGCGATTCGGCAGATAAAAAGAGGATCAAAGGGTGAATAGCAGTGAAATCTCTGTTTTCAGATGAGTCAAAGAGAAGAGATCGGGCAGTGAGCTCGCCTGACGTGCCTAATGTCACGGGTTGATCCATCCGCTTTCCTGCCGTGCTCCATGGGCGGAATAGTGAAACAGTGCGCGCTGATTCTCATTGCGCTGAAGCTGATACGCATCCAGCACGCTGACCTGCACAATCACTACGCCAAAACGCGATTCGCCCGCTTCTGTTGCCGTCGCGTCCGGTGTCTCGTGAGCGGGAGCCAGCGCTTCTCCTGGCGGCCCGCCGATGTACGTCTGGCGCGTGTGCTGCGGTAACGCGCGCCAGGCGTCACGGGTAACTGCACTTCCCGCGGCATAACATTCAGCCTGTCCCACCAGCCGGAGCTGCAGGCGACGCTCATGGCAATATCCCAGCACGGTAACCTGGGGGTTCGCCGCCATTTCAAGCCACTTCGGACTACGCACATCGGTATGAAAGGTCAGCATCCGGCGGACGTCATGGCACTCGCGCAGGACCACCGTGCGCGCCTGAGGCCGTTGTGCAGCATCCACGGTAGCGAGCGTCAGATAACGAAATCCGGCCTGCGGATCGGCGGCAGCCTCTGCCAGTGCTGCCCAGCTGGCTGTTTCAAAGGTTTTCAGATCCATTGGAAATTACTCTCATCAGGGACAATGTCAGCCATCTGGCTAAAAGCGTAGCAATGATGTGAGCAGATGGCCTGTCAGCTCCGGTCTGGCAGGGAAATATGATCCGCGACTCGCCGTGCGATACCGCGGAAGAGTGAGACAGTCGCGGGATTGCGGAACGCCTCGCAAAGTCGCGAACGCGCGTCCCGCCAGTCTGCCGCTCTGTGCTATTTTTGCGCCATCACCTTACCGTCTTGTCCGCAGGAAATGGCACTATGTCTGATGAAAAGCCCGCTGAAGTCCGGCCAGAAATGCCCGTTAAAGTCACCTCGCCGCGCCTGACCTATCGGCCACTGAGTCAGGAAGACTGGCCTTTTTATCTTGCGGTCAGTCAGGACAGATCGGTGATGAATTACATCAGCGATCCGCGCAGCGCTGAAGAGATCCGAACCCGGTCATTCGACGTGCGCCTGCCAGCCTGGTACAAAGGCTGCACACACTGGCTGTGCCTGGTCATTGAGGAAAAAGCGACGGGTCTTCCGGCTGGCTTCTGCGGGTTTATTGATCGCGGAGAGGGCATTGCGGAATTTGGTTTTATTCTGGCTGCCCACGCGCAGGGCAAAGGCTACGGCAGCGAGTCGCTGCATGCCACTATCGCCATCTGCTTTGAGCAACAGGGTTACCGCAAAATGACCGCAACGGTGACGGCAGGCAATGTCGCCTCGCGACGTACGCTGATCTCCGCGGGCTTTATTCAGGAAGGCACTCTGCGGCAGAATTTCTTCCTCGATGGCCAGTGGCACGATGACTGGATTTTCGGATTGCTGAAACAGGATTACCGACCCGGACAGCCAGACTGACAGGCGTCGATTGTCCCCTCTCTTCTGCTGCCAGGGTCAGAGTGTTCAGGGTGATGTGACATCGTAACCGCTGGCAACAGCAGGCGCAGAATGCTCCTCGCCGCACAGCATTGCTTCAAAGTCCGCTGGTGTCAGTGGCCGGCACAGGCCATTGCCCTGCATAATGTGACATCCGGCTGACGTGACAAAAGCGATCTGCTCTTTGTCTTCAACCCCTTCAGCAGCCACCCGAATACCCAGACTTTTGCCGAGTGCCGCGATAGATCGGTACATCATTCGCACCCGCATGCTGGAGTTCAGCTCGTGCGTCAGCGACTTGTCGATTTTGAAACCTGCCACAAAACTGTGGCGCAGCAGATTAATGGCCCCCAGCGTGCGTCCGTAATGATCGATGATGAATGAGGCACCGGTCCGGCGCACCGCTTCAACCTGAACCGGCATATCCTGCACCAGCACAGCCAGCAGAGGCTCATCCACCTCCAGCTCAACAAAACCCGCATCGCCGCCGGCACTCTCGCGTATAACGTTTTCCAGGCTGTTCCCTGTCAGCTGACGCGGAAACAGATTGATGCTGACACGAAGCTCAGGCGATCGCACCTGCCACTGCCGGACCTGTGCCAGAGCACTGCGGATGATCCATTCCCCCAGCGTTACGGAAAGCGGGCTTTTAACCAGCATGCCGATGAAGTCGGCAGGCAACAGCAATCCGCGTGTCGGGTGCTGCCAGCGTACCAGCGTCTCGCAGCCAGCCAGTTTTCCGCTTTCCACGTCGAAGCGGGGCTGATAGTAAAGCGTGAACTGCTGCTGCCGCACTGCCGTTTCCAGTTCGCGTTCAAAACGGCGGCGCTGCTGCTCCGCTTCACGAAACGCAGGCATAAACAGGATACTGCAGCCTTTGCCTGAGGCTTTGGCACGGTAGAGTGCCAGATCAGCAGCGGACATCACCGCAGAGGGATCGCGACCGTGCTCCGGGTAGGAAGCGATGCCGGTACTGGCACCAACCACAACCGGCGAGTCGTGGTAGCGGAACGGCGTCTGTACGGCTGCAATCAGTTTTTCCGCCGTAATCGCTGCCTCAGCGCTGCCGCCCGCCAGCAGGATCACAAATTCATCGCCGCCCAGCCGCGCAGCCGTCACGGCACCGGCGCACACTGCACGAATCTGCTCGGCCACGTGACACAGCAACGCATCGCCAGCTGCATGTCCCAGCGTATCGTTCACCTCTTTAAAACCATCGAGATCGGTCATCAGTAACGTATAGGGAACACCCGCTTTAGTCAGCTGCCCGACCTGATCCATGAACGCGCTACGGCTGGCGAGTCGCGTCAGCATATCCAGAGAAGCCAGCTCACAGAGCCGCGCCTCACTTTCATAGCGGGCCGTAACGTCGCGGATGATCATGCCCACCAGCCGCTCGCCCTCTTCACGCCAGCCCGAAAATGAGACTTCTGCCGGGAATTCACGGCCGTCACGCGTGACGCCCCATATCTGCAAAGAACGAGGATGAGAGATAGCTGCTTCGTCTGAGGTAATCCGGGCCAGCTCGTTACGGTAATCAGTCTGGCAGCGCGCCGGGATCAGCTCGCTGACATACTGTCCTCTCATCTCCTCTGCGCTGTAGCCGAAGAGAGCAGTGGCGGCCGGATTCCAGAAGGTGATGCCGCGCCGCAGGTCGGTACAGACAATGGCGTCGGGTGAGGTGGATGAGATTGCCTGAAGACGCTGCTGACTGGTGTAGCGCAGTAACTCCAGACGATGCATCTCCATGCGATCCATCACCAGCGCAGCAATATCGGTCAGATGCGTCCGATCCTCTGCAGTCAGCGGCTCGCGCGGATGACTGTCGGTCAGGCAGACGGTGCCAATGTGATGACCATCCGGCGTCGAGAGCGGGATCCCGGCATAAAAGCGGATAAAGGGGTAGCCATGAACCAGCGGACTGTCGCGGAAGCGGGGATCTTTCAGCGTATCGGGCACGCAGAGGATATCGCCCTGCGCCAGCGTATGGTGGCAGAAGGCGACGTTGCGCGACGTACCGGAAATGTTCAGACCGTAACGGGAAGCGAAAAACTGTCGTTTCTCATCAATAAGCGATACAAACGCCACCGGTACACGGAACAGTCGCGCAGCAAGCGTGGTAAGGCGATCCAGCGCATCGGTCGGCGGTGAATCCATCAGATGATACTGCTTAAGTGCATCAAGGCGAGCCGCCTCGGCATCATGATAAACTGGGCGTTTCAGCGTAAATCCCCTCTGATGTTATCTGCTGTGGCCGGCATGACGCAGCATGAAGAGGACACGTTCAATCAGACAGGACGCGCAGAACTGGCTGCCGACCCGCTACCGGAAGAAAGGCCCGTCAGTGAACTCTGCAGCAAAAACCAGCTGCAACGAGTCCGATAATACCGGCATCGCAGGCAGCGAGATGCCGGTTAATACATTATGCCGGGCAGTGCGGTCGTGACGGTTCGGCGGTTAATAGCGGACCGTGCCAGGACAATCCTGCCAGAGCAGATAAGATGCGCGAATTAATGCGCTTCGCTTAGCTCTTTATATCGGCCTGAAATACGTTAACTTCAGGGGAAAAAGCGGCAGAACGCCTTACTTTTTAAGCTTTGGAACCAGTTCGTAGTGCGGATGCTCTCCCGCCAGCAGCATCAGCAGTTCATATTCTCCCTGGCTGAGCAGCGCAGGGTTTTTGGATGCTTCTTTAGTCTGCCAGACGCGCTGGCTAAGGTCGAAACGTTCGGCTGCAATCTCCTGCGAAAGACCCGCCGCAAGGCGCAGCTCACGCACGTTATGCTGGACGGCAACAGGCCGCTGTAAAATCTGATTTCCCATATGAAACGCTCCGCATACGGTGCCCCGGTGAGATGGTCAGGCAACCGAATCCGCCTGCATCCAATACATAAATTTGAGTTAAGTTTTAAATGCGCAGCGATCCGTAATCGTCAGGAAAGCGTAAAGCTCAGGTAAAACCACAGAGATTAACTGTAATTATATTCAATTCGTGAAACGGATAATTATTGCACCGCTGAGAATAACCCTCGCCCTTCTGAATAGTGATTATGATCAGGTAATGATTAACATTCATCACCGCCTGAAAAAGATGACTTTTTTCATTCAGAAATAAAAGAGCGCAATTATTAACCGTTATTTTACTTTACAGAGCCGTTATCTGCAGATGAATAAAATAGCCGGTCAGGCTATGCCTGACCGGAATCCACACGGCCGCGTGTGTTTAATCGATGCAAATGTCAGTTCACTATCCCGACAACCTGCGGTGGCAGGGTAAAGCGGGTAATGACGCTGCCCAGCGTTTCAGTCTGTCCGCTAAGGCTGCCTGCCGTTGCCGAAACCTGCTGGACCAGCGTCGCGTTCTGCTGCGTAACGCGGTCAAGTTCAGCCACCGCCACGGTGACCTGGGCAATCCCTTTGCTCTGCTCATCCGAGGCCAGCGCAATCTGTCCAATCAGTTCATTGACGCCGCCGACACCGCGCAGCACGGCTTCCATAGTCGTTCCGGCACTCTCTGCCGCCCGTCGGCCATCATCCACGCGTGCCACAGTATCGGCTATCAGCTCTTCGATCTCTCTGGAGGCCGCAGCACTTCGCTGGGCCAGTGAACGTACCTCACTGGCAACCACCGCGAAACCGCGGCCCTGCTCGCCCGCACGCGCGGCTTCTACGGCGGCGTTGAGCGCCAGAATATTGGTCTGAAATGCGATGCCATTGATGGTGGCGGTGAACTGCCGGATTTTCTCTGATCCCTGCGCGATGCTGGTGATGGCTGCCGACACCCGCTGAACCAGCTCCACGCCCTGATGGGTCGTATCCGTGGTGCTGGCGGCCAGTTCACGCGCTTCACGGGCATTCTGTGCATTGTGACGCACGGTAACCGTAATCTCCTCCATGCTGGCAGCGGTCTGCTCCAGCGCAGCGGCCTGAGTGGAGGTCCGGTCGGAGAGATCGGCGTTACCTGCTGCGATGTCGCCAGCCTCACGATGAAGAATGGCTGCGTTGTCGTGGATAGCGCTGACCGTCTGCAACAGACTGTGCTGCATCTCTTTAACCAGCGGCACCAGTTGCCCGACGCAGTTGCGACCCAGATCCTCCGGCTCGCACGTCAGGTCACCTCCGGCAATAATTTTTAAATGCCCGCGGATTTTACCTACCGGACGCACCAGATGGACAACCAGATAGCGGTCGCAAAACAGCAGCAACGCGAAGGCTGCCAGCAGTGCCGCCAGCAATACGTGCTCAAGCTGACGCCGGTCAGCGTTAAGAGCGGCCTGATTTTGCGCCAGCTGCTGCGTCACGCTATCCAGCTTCGCGCGGGTAACCGTTGCATACTCTGAGGGTGAGGTCGTAAGTGCTGCGCGAAAGCTATCCCAGTCAGCACTAGCCGGCGTTAAGGCGACGAGGGCGTTTTTGTCTGCGGCTGTTCCGCCCTGCATAACAAGAGCGCTGTGCGTCAGAAAACTCAGCTGCTGCGTCAGAACAGCTGAGCGATCGGCCTGACGATAAATATCCCGCACAATCTGACTGCTGTAGCCACCTGCCAGCGCGACCACGCCCAGTGAGACGATCATTATCCACAGCACAACGCGGCGAATAGTGAAATGCCTGAGTGAGTTCATGAGGTTTTCCCCGATGTTGTCATTGGTGTAGTTAAAATTAAACAAAAATAAGTTATGCCATCTACTTTAATGCGTTATTATATAGCGCGCTATGTTTATGCTTACTATCCTGGCAGGATATTTCAGAAATTAAAAGTTTTTAACGACAAAATAATAGAATCGTCATTCATAAAATATTTCGTTAAAGAAAAAGGATTTGCTATTCTGCTCAGGCCTGGCAGGCAACGTAATAAAAAATAAATCGTCATGGCTCTTTCTTTTTACAGAAATAGCCTGTAGTCATGACGCTATAACCTTCAATTTTTCTGTTTAATTTCGCTCCGTAACCAGCCGGTGCGGAGGAATCCATGCTTATGAGCTTCAGCGGCGGCGACGATTGCCGTACGCGAACCCTGCACGCGCTGCGCAGTAACGACGAGAGTCGTGACGATGTGTTGCGACAGTTCGTCCGGCTGGCCAGCCAGGCCATTGGCATTCCCGGCAGCTTTATCTCCGTTCTGGATGATGAGATGCAGCACGTCAAGGCAGCGCACAATTTCACACTGACTCAATCCACGCGACAGGACTCGCTCTGCCGGCATGCCGTGGACAGTGACAGTACGGTAGTGGTGCCCGATACCCTGCTGGATAGCCGTTTTGCTGCCCATAAGCTGATTACAGGCGCGCCTTTTATCCGTTTCTATGCTGGCGTGCCGCTTAAAAGCAGTACCGGTCTGATTCTGGGTACACTCTGCGTGACCGACACGGCACCTCATCGCTTCAGTGACGATCAGGTGACGATGCTGAAAATGCTGGCCGCGCTGGTGATGTCTTTTCTTGACGCCTGGTACTCGGCTGGCTTTGCTGACCCGGTAACCGGCCTGCCCAATCGTCAGCGTCTGATCCGCGACCTGCAGTTCCTTGCCGCCTCCGGCGACACCACGCCACGGCGGCTGGTGCTGATTGACTGTATTGATATGCCGCGTGCTTACGAGCTGGCGCGCTCAATGGGCATGGGGCCGGTTGAAAGTCTGCTGAAGGATGTGGCAACACTGCTGCCGCTGCGTCTGCGTCCTGCCCCGGGAGAAATGCTTTACACCGTAGCAACCGGACGCTTTGCCCTGCTGACACGGCAGGAGAGCAGACTCACTGCCAGCTGGGTGGCCAATAAGCTGGCTGGGATCAGCGCCGATCTGGGGGATGGGCTGTCGGTTGCGCTGATGACCCACACCGGTGAGGCAAGTTTCAATACGGGTGAGATGCCTGCTCAGGAGATCCTGCGCCGGGCAGTCAGCGCCCTGCATGAAGCCATTACCCGCAACGTTGCCTCAATGCCGTTCAGTGAAGCCACTGATACGCGCCATACCCAGGATTTCACCCTGATGCATGACCTGGCCACTGCAATACGCCAGGATAAAGGGTTATGGCTCGCCTGGCAGCCGAAAATCTGCCTTCACAGCGGTAAGCCGATAGGACTGGAAGCGCTGATCCGCTGGCAGCATCCGCAGCGCGGCGAGCTTTCACCTGCGCAGTTTTTGCCCGTTGCCGGGCAAACCCAACTGCTTACCGAGCTGACCGCCTGGGTCACAGAGCACGCCATCTCCCGTTTGTCCCGTCTTCGCGACAGCTATATTCAGCTGCCCATCACCATTAACGTCAGCAGCAGCGATTTTTCCCGTGACGGTTTTGCTGATGAACTGGAAGAAAAGATGCTAAGAGCGAAGCTGCCGGTTTCGCTGCTGGGCATTGAGTGTCTGGAAACGGAACGGATTCTGGAAAGCCCCACCGCGATGCAGGGGCTTGAGATGCTGAAGCTACGGGGATTTGGTATTTCACTGGATGACTTCGGGACCGGCTACAGTAACATCAGTTATCTGCGGCGCATGCCGCTGGATGTGATCAAGCTGGACCGCTCGCTGATCAGTGAAATTTCGTCTGACACCGCATCGCGCGTCATTGCCCGCAGTATCATTGCGATGCTCAAGGACCTTGATTACATGGTGCTGGCTGAAGGCGTTGAGAATGCGGAAACCGTTACGGCGCTGACCGAGTTCGGCTGCGACCAGGCTCAGGGATTTTTCTACTCCAGGCCGCTGCCAGAAGCGGCGCTGGATGAGTGGCTCGGCTGGCGATTACGCAGTAAGTGCTGATTCTGTCTTCCCTGCCCCGTAATCTTATCTGGCAGACTCAGGCGTACTGAATCCGTCCGGCCCGGCAATGATAACCGTATTGCGCCCGGCCGCTTTCGCCTCATAAAGCGCTTCATCCGCCCGGCGCAACAGCGCATCGCGATCGCGACTCTGGTCATCCCGTGAAGCCACGCCTGCTGATATGGTCATCGTACCGGCGAACGGGAAGGTGGTGGCGCAGACGGTCTCGCGGATGCGTTCCGCGGTGCGGGCAGCATCGGCCAGCGTCGTGTCCGGCAGCAGCAGTATAAACTCCTCGCCACCAAACCGGCTGACGATATCGCCGGTTCGGCAGGCCTGACGCAGCAACGCCGCCAGGCTCACCAGGACCGCATCGCCCGCGTCATGCCCATACCAGTCATTGATCTTTTTGAAATGGTCAATATCAATCGCGATGACACACTGTTCATGCTCACTGTCTGCCTGCGCCGCCAGCGCCGTAAATCCGCGACGGTTGCAGAGCCCGGTCAGCGGATCGGTCATCGCTTCATCGTTAAGCGCAGCCAGATGGCCTGCCACGGCATGGCGATGCTCCTGCACCGCTTCTTTGAGCCGGTCAGCCTCGTAATACCAGGTTTTGACGGTGGCGAGTGACTCCGCCTGTGCTTCGCTGCCGCCATCCCGAACCCTGTCCGCCAGCTTTTCCAGTGGCGAAGCAATCCGTCCGGCCATAAAAGCAATCACGCCGGCTGTTACAAGAATAATGCCCAGAACGAACCAGATGGCGCTTTCTGCCGTGCGCAGCAGAATATGCCTGACCGTTTCAGAGGTGCCGGTAATAAACACATTCCAGCCGGTTTTATGCAGCGTGCCATAGCCGGTCAGAAAGTTTTGCCCCCCATTTTCCAGGGTAAAATGTCCACTTTCCGTAGTGGACAGACGCTTCTGCAGCGCCAGGCTCAGCAGCATCTTCGTTCCGACGAGCGCCGGATCGTGACTGAAAATAATCAGCCCCTCATTGCTGACCACGCTGACCGTCGAGCCTTTGGTATAAAAATGCTGGCTCAGGATTTCGCTCAGCATGCTCTGTTTTTTAAGATAAATGGTGCCGCCAATATAGCCCAGATAGCCCCCTTTTTCGCTGAACAGCGGCTGAGATAAAAACACCACATAGTTTCCGGCGGCAGAGGTAAAGGGCGCGGAGATAAAGGGCTTACGGGTGGCAATAGCCTGCAGACTGGCTGCTGAGTGAAGTTTCACGCCTATCAGATTCAGGCTATCCGGTGAAGTTGCTGCAATAATGGCATCGTGGTTAACCACCACCACCGAGTTGAAAAAGCCAGACTGCATGCGCAGACGATCGGTCTCTGCTTTTAGCTGTTTCAGATCGCTAAGGCCTTTGATCTGCGATGCGCTCCAGGCCAGCTCCCGTTGTGCTGTCGTCAGGTAACGATCGGTGGTATCGGCCAGTTTGCGGGCATAGGCAATGTTTCCTTCAAGCAGGCTGTCTTCAATATTGGCCTTCTGAAACAGCAGCAGCGCACTCAGCAGCAGACCGGAGGTCAGAATGACGCCCCCAATGGAAAGCAAAATCAGCAGCGAACGAAGGCGCATTTTTTCATGGAACATTGCAATCGGGATCCGGATGAAGTATCACCTGAGTGTAACAGTTGATGCTTAACGTCAAGGGAAGAACAGAAGAGGATTTACAGTGGATCACGCTGCATTGCCGGGCGCAGGACAAATCCGTACAGGCTGGCATAAGGCCTTGTTGAGCATCTCTCAGGCACGGATAAACAGCAGCCGAAAATAATTAAGCTGTAATAATGAAACGGATTAAGCCGCGACCGGCTCAGGTGAGACGCCTTATTATCGCCAAGCGCCAGCATGAGGTGCTGCAGGCACGAAAAATAACGGGGCAGAATCTGCCCCGTTTATCATCATGAATGAAATGCCCGTAAAACAGTTAAATTAAATCCGCGTCGTGAATACGCAGTCAGGCACAGGATTAATCATTGCGGTCGGATTAACGCCAGAACGACTTAATATAAGAACGGCTGCTGAGTCTTTTAATAAACTGATGCGGGCAGGTAAAGCGACACCCTTCCCACTCCAGATTAAACCACTGAAATTCGTCATCTTTAATTTTATCCAGCAGACTCATCGCCTGCATGGGCGTCTGGAAAGCATAAGCCTTCATCACGCCCTCTTTGGTACATAAATCAATATGGACCATGTGACCCCCGGGTGTTAAAAAAAGATCGTGCATTTTATAATTATTGAACAGCCTGTTTAGCATAATACATTTACCGGCCGCCGATTATCTGATTCCGTAATATTTTCGTAAAAAAGGAATATTTTATTTTTCATTTAACTTTCGGGCAACTTAGCCCTATTGCATCAATTAATTTGACCATGTTTGCGTAACGTGCCAAAAGCCGGGAAAATGCGCTTTGTTTTTTTAATCAGCAAGCCGGCGAAGATAATAAGCGCACAGGAGGATGACGTTTATCTGACTGCATTTTAGGCATGAGAACGTGTGTGCGGCAGGACCGGAATCTTTATGAAACGTTAAAATATTCGTGCTGACCGATGCGATGGTGATGGTCATAAAGCGAACGCATCGTTTACACTCTCAGCAGCCTTATCGGCACGATTCTGTCGTGTACGCAGAGAGGCAGGAGATTACTGACGGCGGGCAATAAGGAATCTTATGCTGAATTATATGGTATCGCTCTACCGTAATGTGCCTGTCTCATCTGAATGTCTCAGCGACTGGCTTACCCGCTGGCTGGCGCAGCAGCAGGCCCGTTGCCACGATCATCACTTCTCCGCCGCCTTTCCCTGGCGTGAAACCGGCCTGCCCCAGCACACGTTTTTGCAGCGCGAACTGACGATTAACGGCCAGCGTTTTCTCACCGGCCCGCGCTATCTGGGGGGCGACCCCGCTCAGCCTTTTATTGAGATCGTGGCCCGTGATGGCGTACTGGATTACGCAGCCGCAGCCGCCATCATGCGTGAGTGGCAAACGATCAGGCCGCTGAAGATGCGTATTCTGCTGCCGGCCACGGATCCTGATATTGGTATAACCGATCAGCTGATTTACCTCAGCGTTCCAGGCTCACACTCCGCGTCTGACGATGACGAGATTTCGCTGATTACGGCCTGCCGGAAAGATTATCCCCTCTGTAGCTCCGCCATTAACCGCGCTTATCATGCCAGCTGGCACACGCTGCCGCATCTGCGGAATCAGCTGCTGGCCACCAGCAGGCAGGAATTACGGGACGATATTGCCGGGGGGCATGTGTTTCTGATCCTCTGGCAGGGCATGGTGGCGGGGCTGATGATTTGTGTGCCGCGACAACTGGCCTTTATTGAAGGATTTCAGATCATGGATGAGGTGATTCTGCCGGCGTATCAGGGCCGTGGACTCGCTGCACGCGCTCAGCAGCGTTTGCTGCAGCAGCTTCACCATTACTGCGGTCATGATGCGATGCTGACCGGCACCATTCTGCCCGGCAATACGCCGTCTCTGCGAAGCGCGCAAAATGCCGGACGGCGCTGCGTGCTGAAATATCACTTTTTTACCCCCGCTGATTTACGGGCGGAGCGCCGGGCCATTTAAATCACCACAGCGCCAGCTCAATCAATTCATCCTGAATGCTGTAAACGCGCAGCTTCAGGTTCAGACCCTCTTCTGCGCCGATCCACTTTGCCTCAACCGCATGATTAATTTTTTCCAGTGCGATTCTGGTGCTGCTTTTCAGACCATTGTGCCAGTTGGCATCCGCACGGTTTGACGCCTGTTTTTCCAGAATCCCGACGAGTTCCGCGACATTTTTACCACTGGCTGACGTTTCAGTTACAGACATATCTGCCTCTTTTTGCTGCTAAAAATGATGAAACCGGCGGCACGTATTATACCGATTATCCGACAGGCATGACGGCTTACTGTGCGCATAACCCGGCATGCATCGCAGAAGCTTTATAGCCTTGCAGAGATGACCTGCAGGGCGCGGCTTCGCTCGCAAAATTCCGCCAGCTGTTCTTAACTCAAAATCAGTGATTTTGTGCCACTGAGAGAACTATCGGAGGACGTTTTGACGACAACATCTCTGACTACCGCCAGTGACAATACCCTCACGCTACGGCGCTGGATTACTGTGGGCCTGCCCGCTACCGAGCTTTTTAACCTATGGCTTGAGCCCGATACCCTGCCCCGCATTATGAGCCACTTTGCCAGCGTGACGCCGGTCAATAAAAGCGATGCACACTGGCAGATTGAGGGCCCACTGGGTAAGCACTACCGCTGGGATACCCGCATTGTCGAAGCGCAGCCAGGCGAAGTGATTGCCTGGCGCTCGCTTGAGGATGCAGACATTCCTAACGAAGGTGAACTGCGCCTTCGCCCGGCACCGGGGGAATGGGGCACCGAGTTGGCTCTGACTCTGCAGTTCACGCCGCCGGGTGGCGCACTGGGAAAAAAGGTAACGACGTTATTTGATCTGCTGCCAAAAGAGGTGGCCAGCAAAGCGTTACATCGCTTTAAAAGCCTGGCTGAAACCGGTGAAATTCCTACTCTGCACGGGCAGCCTGCGGGTCGTCATGCCGGACGTCAGGATAAGGAGAAATAAATGCGCGCACTCTGCTGGAATGGCGTCAACGATTTAAGTGTTGAAACCGTAGCCGACCCCGGTCTGCTCAATCCTCATGATGCCATTATTCGCGTCAGGCTCACCACCACCTGCGGCTCCGATCTGCACGTCATTGACGGCCTGATCCCGAGTATGCGTGAAGGCGATATTCTGGGTCATGAATTCATGGGTGAGGTAGTTGAAGTTGGCCGTGCGATAAAAAATATCCGGCGTGGCGATCGGGTCGTAGTGCCCTCTTTCATCTCCTGTGGTTCCTGCTGGTATTGCCAGCATCAGTTGCCCTCCTGCTGTGACAATACGCATCCGCAGTGGGAGAAAGGTGAAACGGTGCTCGGTCATGCCACGGGCGGCATTTACGCTTACAGCCACGCGTTTGGCGGTTATGCAGGCTCACACGCAGAGTATGTTCGTGTGCCCTTTGCCGACAATGATTGCTTCGTCGTGCCCGAAGGCGTAACCGATGAGCAGGCGCTGTTCCTCTCCGATGCGACGCCGACCGGTTATATGGGTGCCGACTTCTGTAATATTCATCCCGGTGACACCGTGGTGGTCTGGGGCTGTGGCGGTGTCGGACTGATGGCACAGCAAAGCGCCTGGCTGATGGGCGCGCATCAGGTCATCGGTATCGATCGCTATCCTGAACGGCTGGCCATGGCACGCGACTTCGCAGGCAGCATAACGCTGGATTACACCGAGGTGGACGTCAACGAAGCGCTGCTGGAGTTAACCGGCGGGCGCGGCCCGGACAGCTGTATTGATGCTGTCGGCATGGAAGCCCGCGGTGAAGGATTAAGTCAGGTCTATGACAAGACCAAACAGATGCTGCATCTGGAAACGGATGTCGGTGCAGCCTTGCGCCAGGCGTTATATGCCTGCCGTAAAGGCGGCAACATCGCGATTCTGGGGGTATATGGCGTGATGGATAAGTTCCCGCTGGGGCTGATGATTAATAAAAGCCTGACCATCCGTACCGCCCAGCAGCACGGGCAACGCTACATGCATCGTCTGCTGGAGCATGTTGCCAGAAATGAGCTGAACCCGGCTTTTATGGCGACACATCGTTTTCCACTGGAAGAGGCCCCGCGAGGCTATGAGATGTTTAAACACAAAGAAGATGGCTGCGTTCGCGCCGTGTTCGTGCCCTGAAAACACATAAACCGATTCGGGCGGCGCTGCCGCCCGGCGGGACCTTTCCTGAATTCTGGCAAAAATCCCACTTATTCCCGGACGCTGGAACACTGATGATAAGCGCCTGTCACCGTAAAGCTGAACCTGAATTAACCCGCCATAATTCCATGTTGATATGAATTTTTTATGAACGTAAAGTGAAAAAAACACATCAGAATCAGATCCCTGTAAACGCTAAGCAGACACCTCTGCCTGTTCACATTTTGAAAACAAAATAATCACAATAAGTTATTTTTTCATGTGTAAATTAGTGCCAGTTTTCATTTATGGAGCAGGCCAATGACGCAATATGTGGCAGTTTTTCTCTCTTCACTGTTCATGTGCAGCAACGTTTTCGCAGGTTCGGTTTCTTCCGTATCACTCGACGCGCTTTCCACCGCATTAAATGAACGCATGCAGGTCATGAAGGCTGTGGCGGGTTATAAAGCGCAGCATCATTTACCCGTTGAGGATCTGCCTCGTGAGCAGGTTGTTCTGGAAAAGATGCTGCAAAACGCGCAGCAGGCAGGACTTGAACCTCAATCGGTTGAGCCTTTTGTCCATGCTCTGATGAACGCAAGCAAAGCGATTCAGTATCGCTATCGGGCTGACTGGCTCTCAGCACCGGAAAGTGACGTACCCGTCACCGATCTGGCCGGGACCCGGCAGCAGATTGAACGGCTGGATACCCAGCTCCTGGCTGCGATCAGCCAGCGCCTGATGACCGGCAGCTTCTCGCAGGAGGACAAAGCGTATCTGATGTCACAGCTCACGGCATCCCACCTCAGCGAAAGTGATAAAAACAACCTTTTCGCTTCTCTCGCCCGCATTCAGCGCTCGCATTAATCCTTAAGCCGTGGAGTGAGCTATGCAGCTTCATGAACTGATGAACCCCGAATACACTGACAATCCGTTTCCCCTTTATCGGAAACTGCATCGGCAGGGCCCGCTTATTCCTGCCGGGGATAAGATCATCATCAGCGGGAGTCACGCGGTGGTGGAGGCACTGCTGAACGATCGGCGGGTCGGCAAGAATTATATGGAAAGTGTCAGGTTAAGGTTTGGTGATGCTGCCGCCGACATGCCGCTGTTTCAGGGCATCAGCAGAATGTTTCTGGTGCTGAATCCGCCGGATCATAACCGATTAAGAGGACTGGTTATGAAGGCATTCAGCGCCCGGGAAATTAAACCACTCCGGGAGATGGCGCTGAGTGTCGCTCATGACCTGGTTGATGCGCTGGCAGGTCATCGCGACTGCGATCTGGCCCAGGCATTCGCTTTTCCGTTACCGGTACGCATTATCTGCGGGATGCTGGATCTTGCTGAGTCTGACGCGCCTGAACTGGGTCGGCTCACATCTGTACTGGTCAAAGTGTTCGACCCGCAAATCAGCCAGTCGGATCTACTGGAAGCCGCCGATGCGTTTGCCGTACTGGAGCGTTACTTCAGCGCAATGATCGTCGCCCGGCGTGACAGCACGGCCAGCGATCTGGTGTCCCTTTTTCTGCGCAGCAGCAGCGATGGCGACCGGCTAAGTCACGATGAGATCATCGCCAATGTGATACTGCTGTTTATTGCCGGCCATGAGACCACCTCAAATATGCTCTGCAATACTCTCCTGGCTCTGCATGACCATCCGCAGGAACTGGCTTGCCTGAAACAGAATCATGCGCTGATACCTGATGCCATAGCGGAGTGTCTGCGTTACGACAGTTCGGTCCAGATGCTGTACCGCACGACGCTGGAAGAAATTGAGGTGGCAGGCCAGCTCATTCCGCCAGGAATACGCTTTTTTCTGAGTCTGGGCGCAGCCAATCACGACCCGCTTGTCTTTACCTCGCCGGAGCGGGTCAATATCCGGCGACATGAGGGACGCAACCTGGCATTTGGTGGCGGGATACATCACTGTATGGGCTACCGGCTGGCACTGGCGGAAATGGAGGTGGCGCTAGAGGTATTGCTGACCCGACTGCCAGCAATGCGGCCGGTAACCGCCGGGGTTCGCCGCAATCACAGAGCCAACCTGCGTGGTGTCAGCGCCCTGCCGGTCAAGTGGTGAAGCCGCCGGGGCCAGAAGCGCCCGGCGATTAGCCGCGCAGGCGCAACGTGGCGGGCAGCACCAGCTGGCTGTCTGCTGGATCATTTCCGGCGATCATCGTGGTCAGCATAGAAAAACAGGCCTGCGCGAGCGCCGGAACATTCTGCTCTACGGTGTCGACAGGAATCGAGAGTGAATCATAGAGATAGTGGTCATCAAAACTGGCGATGCAGATATCGCCGGTCAGCAGGTGATGCTCACTCATGTAGCGCAGTACCCCTTCCAGCAGGCCGCAGGCAGCAGTGAAAATTGCTTTAGGTGGACGCCCCAGCCGCTGACATAGTGCGGCAAACATCTCGTAACCGCTGCCGGGATGGTAGTTCCCCTGGATTACCCACTCCGGCTGCAGCGTTACACCGGCCCGCGCCAGCCCCTCTCTGAATCCCGCCAGACGATCCTGAGTCGGAGAAAGATCGGACTGTCCGCCCATAAAGTAGATCTCCTCCGGACAGGCGCGCGCCAGCTTTTCAACCAGCTCAGCGGTGGGCGTCACGGAGTCGGTGATGACCCAGGGCAGCGTCGTGTTGTTCATGTGGCGGTCAAACAGCAGCACCGGCAGCTGTTCGCTGAGGCTGACATAGTCGCTGTCAGTCAGCATACTGGAGGCAACAATCAGGCCGTCGACCTGACGCGCCACCAGATTGTTGACCACGACCCGTTCCTGACCGGCATTTTCGTCGGTACAGGCGATCAGCAACTGCAGACCCGCCGCACGGCAGAGATTTTCCAGCGCATGGGAGAAAGCTGCGAAACCGTGGTTGGTGATCTCCGGTACTACCAGCCCCAGCGTATGACTGCGGGCGTCGTGCAACATCCGCGCATGGATACTGGGCTGATAATGGTGTTCGCGGGCCAGCCTCAGCACCCGCTCACGCGTCTCCTTCGCGACCCGTAACTCTTCGCCACGGCCGTTGAGCACCAGGCTGGCAGTGGCTTTTGAAACCCCGGCCAGCCCGGCGATATCACTGATGGTAACGCGTTTTGTTTTTCTCACGGCAAGACATCGGTTAGGGAAACAAGGGCTTATTCTACCATGCAGCGACGTAACGACCAGTAGCGGGCCTGCAGTTCTGCGCGCCCGCGCAGAGTCAGCAGCGCGGGCTGGTCCGGAAAATAGCGGCTGCTCATCACCCCTTCCCCGTCGTTGATGAAGATCTCAACGCTGGAGTGGTCACACAGAATCTGTAACCGGCGGGCTGCCCCGGTCCAGTAACGATACGTCCATTCACCCGACACCAGGCTGCGACGGGCAAGCCGCAGTTCGTTGTGCTGCCACGTCAGGATCAGGGTATCGGCGAAATTGAGTTCGATGTCGCCCTGGCTCTCAAGCTTAAGCTCCAGCCGCTGTGCGCCGATCGCTGGCGTATCATCAGCACGGCCCTGATAGTGCTGCTCGTGCTCGCGCAACGCCTGCAGTTCCGCGATGGGCTGCTGACAGAGCCGCCCGTTACGTGAGCTCAGCTCGCGCAGACAGGTCATCTGGTGGATCCAGCCCTGCGCCACGGTTGGCTGGGCCATCTCTTCACCGTCTGGCGTCCCCATCCAGCCCACCAGCAGCCGCCGGCCATCCGCGGTCAGCGTGGTTTGCGGAGCATAAAATTCAAAGCCGGCATCCATTTCGTTCAGCGGGCCGTGCTGGTATGCAGGCTGCTGATAATCCAGGTCGCCACTCAGCCAGGCACAGGCGTGACTGTTCAGAAAGCGCTTCTCTTCGGGCGCAACACCCTGCGGACAGCAGATCAGATAGGTGCTGTCTCCGAGCGTGAACATGTCCGGGCACTCCCACATATAACCTGCGGCATCCAGCCCGCCCAGTCCGCTGCCCGCAATCTCGCCGGGATTCTGCCACTCCCGCAGATTGTCAGAACGCAGCAGCAGCACCCTGCCCTGCCGCTGCGTATTCTGCGCCGCCAGCACCATGTACCAGCGATCGTCGTGACGCCACACTTTGGGATCGCGAACGTGGCCGGTATAACCCTCCGGCACGGCGATGACCGGGCCGAGCTTGTCAAAACCGCCCGCACTGTTCTGCTGCGCCAGGCACTGCCACGCCGTGCGCGAGCCATCATCGAATTTTACGTTGCCGGTGTAGACCAGTGTCAGTACGCCGTTATCGTCGACCGCGCTGCCGGAGTAGCAGCCACTGCGGTCATACTCCTCATCCGGCATCAGCGCGATGGGCTGATGCTCCCAGTGCAGCAGATCGGCTGAGCGCCAGTGCCCCCAGCATTTATGCTGATGCGCACAGCCCAGCGCGTTCCACTGGTAGAAGAGATGATAGTGACCGTCGAAATGGATGAAGCCGTTGGGATCGTTAAGCAGTCCGGTAACCGGTGCCAGATGCCAGCCGGGATAGTGGCTGTCGCTGAGCGCCTTTGGCATCCCCTGCATCACCGCCTGCAGAATGGCGGCAAGACGTGTTGATGAGGCCATTATTCAGAGTCCGTTTTGTATTTGAGCAGATAAGAGATCACAAACGCGGTGGTGAACGCGATGGCGACGCCGATGACATAATTGAGCAGAGAACCCGCCTTAACAATCGCCATGCCCGGCAGACCGGTCAGCCCGACCGCCGTCATATAGACATGGACCGATACCACCCAGGCACCGCCCAGCGCGCCGCCCACCAGACCCGCGATAAAGGGTTTCATAAACCGCAGGTTGATACCAAAGATAGCCGCCTCGGTGATCCCCAGCAGTGCTGAAAACGCCGAGGGCAGCGAAATTGCTTTGATCTTCGCATCGCGGGTTTTAAACCACACCGCCAGACAGGCCCCGCCCTGAGCAACGTTCGCCATCGCCCAGATAGGCAGCAGAAAGTTAACCCCGATAGACGGGTTACCCAGCAGTCCCGCCTCAATCGCATGGAAGCTGTGATGCACGCCGGTAATAACAATCACCGAGTAGAGCCCGCCAAATACCAGTCCCGCCAGCCAGCCAGCGTGAGCAATCAGGGTGCTGAGCACAAAAGAGATCCCATCGCCCAGCATACGGCCCGCCGGACCGATAATCAGCAGCGCAATGAAGCCTGAGATAATCACCGTCAGGAACGGGGTCAGAATAAGATCGAGCGCATCCGGGATCACCCGACGCAGCTGCTTTTCCAGCATGCTCATAAACCATACCGCCAGCAGCACCGGGAATACCGTACCCTGATAGCCAATCATCGCCACTTCAATGCCGAAGAAGTTCATGGTGTGGAAACCGGCGGCGACGCCCCAGGCGTTGGTCAGCGCCGGGTGCGTCAGAATGCCGCCCAGCGTCGCGCCCAGAAATGGGTTGCCGCCAAACTCGCGGGCCGCCGTAAAACCAATCAGGATCGGCAGGATAATAAAGGCCGCTGAGCTGCACATATCCAGCATGATGTAGAGCGCATTTTCCGGATTGACCCAGCCGTAGGTTTTAACCATCCCCAGCAAGCCCATCAACAGACCCGACGCCACAATCGCCGGAATGATCGGCACAAAAATGTTCGACAGCAGACGAGCGATACGCTGGAAAGGATTGAGCTTGCGGGCGGCAATATCAGCAGCCTCAGACTTGCTCGATTCGCTAATGCCAGCTTCGGCGATAAAAGCGGCGTAGACCTTGTTTACCACACCGGTACCGAAGATAACCTGAAGCTGTCCGGCGTTGCGGAAGCAGCCTTTAACGCCCTCAATCCGGCCAATCGCGGTAGTGTCCGCTTTTTCATCATCTGCCAGCACCAGCCGTAGCCGCGTCGCACAGTGAGCCGCACTGGCAATGTTCTCTTTGCCACCCAGCAGGGGCAGCAGGGCCCGCGATATTTTTACATAGTCCATACATACCTCACTCTTGTTATGTTTTTATCCGCGTGACGTTCAGGCCCCGGCAGCCGGGGCCGCCCGATCAGAACCAGGTTTCCATCTGTACGCCGAAGTTCCATTCGCCGCCGGCATCGAAGCCTTTGCTGCCGAACGCGTCGTCACTGGCATAGTTATCCAGCCGGTGATCCCAGTTCATCCAGGTGGCAAACAGACGAATCTCCGGACGTTTAAGGAAGTCGCCGACATCACCGGCTTTCAGGGTTGGCGCAACGGTGAGTTTGGTGAAGCTGCCGCTGACCGCGTTACGGTTGTTGTAGCCTTCCGGACGCAGATCCATGTACTGATAAGAGCCTTCATACTGCATCTCGAAGTTCTGCGTGATTTCCTGAATCAGCCGGAGGTTGACTGTCGCCCAGTCATAGCTGTCACCTTTGACATAGCGATCGTCACTGCGCTGTGCCAGTAAGGCGGGCGCAATGTGCCAGCCACCGCCAAGAGGCGTCGTACCGTAACTCGCCAGCCGCCAGGTATCCGCTTCCGGTAGCAGTGCGCCGTCAGAACCAATCGACTTCACCTCAGCGCCCAGGCCATGACCGTAGAGCAGGGCCGTTTTCGACGTGCCTTCTGTCAGCCCATAAAAGCTGTCGTTATGCAGGCCCAGCAGCGCATGGACGCCGGTTTCGGCCGCATCGCTTTTGACACGGAGACCGTCAATATCCCGGCGTTCGTCGTTATCTTTCGCCCGCATACCGCTGACCATCATCTGCACCGGGCCGACAAAGTTATTCAGCGACAGGATGTAGTTCTGTGCGGTGTTTTCATTGTTTTCGATGTCACCAAAGGTACGGCCATAAAGCGAGATGTTGCTGCGTGCCTGATCGCTCCATGTCATGTCGTAGATACCGGCACCGGTTCCGGCAAGGAAGACCACATCGGAGTCGATCCAGTGAATATCGAAGTTATCACGATCAAAACGCTTACCGGCCCAGACCGTTGCGTTATCGAACGCACCGCTGAAAGTGGGAAGCTGTCCCAGCTCGACAAACGCCTGACGCAGGTTGAGATCGCTGCTGGCGGCCGTCCAGTCGTTATAAGTGCGCTGTCCATCGGCCAGCATCGCTTTGAAGCGGGTGGTGGCGCCATTGTCCAGCGTCTGCTTATGTTCAAGGTTGAGCTCAACGTAGGTATCCGGCTCATTACCCAGACGCCCAACGTGACCGCCGGTTTCTCCAGCCGGAGTTACGGTCGGGCCACCCTGAGTTCTGGCGGCAGAGCTGTTCATCAATAATCCTGAGCGGGCATAACCGTGGAACTCAAAGCCACCTTCATCGGCAGATTTTTGTTCCGGTTTCGCAGTGCGCTGCGCGACCTCAGCGGCAGAGGTCTGGGTCTGCTGCTGCACCGCTGCCAGCTGATGAGCTTGCCTTTCAGCCATCTGAGCCTGTTTTTCGGCGACCTCTGCGCGGCTTTCAGCGGCATTCGCCCGCTGCTCGGCAGCCTGCAGGCGCTGCTCCATCGCCGCAAGGCGGGCTTCGATGCTGCTCATGCTGGGATCGGCCCAGACGGATGTGGAAAGGAATATTGCAGAGAGGGCGACGGCTAACGTGCTTTTTTTCATTTTTTTATATCCCTGAGGAGAAGCTATCATCACCGGTATTTTTTGCTAAACCGGTTTAGGCGCAAATCATAGCCACGGGTAATTTCCCTCTGCAATGAAAATAGCTAAACCGGTTTAGTGATTGTGAGATAGCTCCCAAAACAGGGGCATTACAGGATGATTAGCCGGCCAGATCGTCCAGCTGGTGGCGCCAGGGAAGTGCTGTCATGGCTCCTTTCGCCGTGGTTGCAAGTGCGCCACAGCGCTGCGCAGTCACCAGATAGCTGGCAAGTTGTGATTCGTTTACAGGCAGACCTGACTTCGCCAGCTCCCAGAGTAACCCGGCTACAAAGGCATCACCTGCACCGGTAGTATCGACGCTGTCAATGGGCGTGGTGGCATGGTGGGTTATCTGGCCCTGATAACAGGCCATCACCCCTTCCCTGCCCCGCGTCACCAGTAACAGGCGAATGCTGAATTTGGCGGCCAGTTGAGGCATGCTGACAGCTGCTTCCTGACCCGGACTAAGAAAATCGAGCTCTTCGTCAGAGAGTTTCACCACGTCCGTATGACTGAGGGCGTCGTTCACCACCGCATGGAGGAGTGCCGTGTCGGGCCAGAGATCTTCCCGCAGATTTAAATCGAAGCTGACATGGCCGCCTGCCGCGCGGATTTGTTTCATGGCGGTCAGCGTCGCCGTACGAGAGGGTTCCGCCGCTAAGGCAATGGAACAGCAGTGCAGCCATTCCCCGCGATGAAACTCGGGCAGATCTGACGGTTCAAGAAACAGGTCGGCACTGGGCCGAACCATAAAGGTAAAGGAGCGCTCGCCCTGCTCATCCAGCCCGACCACCACGGTTGATGTGCGATGCTGTGAATCGGCAATCATGCAGGCCGTATCAACATTTTCTTCACTGAGCGTCTGCCGCATAAACTCACCAAACGGATCGGCACCCACCCGTCCGATAAAACCGCTGTTTCCATGCAGGCGGGCAATGCCAACGGCGACATTAGCGGGTGCTCCGCCCGGACACTGCATCAGGCTACCCGGCATTTCGGGTAGCAAATCGACCACGGCATCCCCGAGGCACCATACGCGAACAGACATAAAAAACTCCTCTGATTAAACCTGAAAGCTAAACCGTTTTAGCTATAACGCTAAATGGCGTCAGGTTCAAGCGTTAACATGTTTAAGTGATATGTGATTAGCAGAGGAGTTTTATGATTAGAGAGCAGGAATAAAAAAACCGGCGCAGCGGCCGGTTCCATTGTCAGTAATGTGTGATGAAGATTATTTAAGCGTAGAGAGTATCTGTCTGATCGACGCATCAATCTGTTCAGCAATCTCTTTCGGCAGACGACTGAATTCATACTGCACGGTGCGCTTCTCATCATTGGTTTTACGACGCGCATAGGTATTGGCCGTAGTAAACGTTGCCAGCTTTTCCGTCACCGTTTTACTAACCGGTGCAGGTTTTTTTAACTGACGACGCGCGCTTTTGAAGCCATTCAGGATTGCGCTCTTCTTCTCGTCTGCATTAGCGTTTTGCAGTGCATCATCTGCCTCCAGCTTTTGCTGAATTTCGCTGACCAGTCCGGCGACATCAATCGCTTCCGCTTTCGCCTCCTCCCAGACATCAAGCAGCAACTGATAATCCTGAAGGGTCAGCTCAGAAACGACCGGGAAGAGTTCGATAAACTCAGCGGGTACGGATGCGGCCTGAAATGCACGGGAGACCTTAGCATTTGACATACCTTCCGCTTTAGCAATGTCTGATTTGCTCATGCCACTTTCATTCATCAGCATAAAGCGCAGCCCTAATTCACGCAGGTTATGCTCTTTCGCCGTCTGAATATCAGCAGCGAGCTGACGCGCATCGCTAAGGCTCAGTTCATCCGCGGTGACCAGCACTTCCAGACTGGCCCCGGAAAGAATACAGGCAGCGCGACGGCGCGAGCCATCCATGATCTCAATTCGGTCACCGTTCACGCGACCTATGGCCGGGAAAAATTGCTGCAGTGTAATCGTACGCGTGATTTCCTGCAGCGATTCAGGCGTCAGCGTGCTCTGATCACGTCCATTGATTTTCGGGTCAACGCTGGTTCGGGTTTCAATATCGTCATGCAGGATCAGCTGGCGTACAAAGGTCGCCTTCGCACCTGACTTCAGCGTAAAAGTGCGCGACTGGCTGCTGCTGTCGATCATGTTCGCAATAGCAGAATCGCCGAACTTGCGGCCAATGCGCTGTATCGGTTTGCTCACAGGGTACTCCTGATATATTCGATGCGATCAAACACAGCCCTTGAGAACTGCTCGGCTTCATATTTGGCTTTTCGCAGGGCGTCTGCACTGCCCGGATAGGAAGCGGGGTTGGCACTGATCACCGTGTCAAAGGATTCGCCACAACGCTCAAATCCATCAAGACGCGGTAAGCCGCAGTCCAGCATGGATTTGGTAAATACCTCACGGGCATAACTTTGTGACGTCAGGTGATCATGCTTGGAGGTCATTTTAGACATAAAGCCAATATTAGCTTTGAGCCGCGGTTCGATACCTTCAGCCTCAATACGCTCCAGCATTTCTGGCAGGCGCGTCAGGTACTTCATGGTGGAGTGGAAATCGACCTGTGCCGGCGGCGTCGGTGTCAGCAGCACATCGCTGGCCGCGATCGCATTCAGCATAAAGGAATCAAGATGAGGGCCGGTATCAAGGAAGATAAAATCGTAGTCACCTGCCAGACGGTCGATCACATTACGGCGAAGGACTTCTGAGGGGGCAACGCCGGGCAGATGTTCAGCAACCAGTTCTTCCCAGTCGCTGGCAACGAAGCCATCGTCGATTGAGGCCGGGATAACGTCAACGCCGGGCATGACGGTAGGTTTAATAAACTGCTCGCGAAGCTGGTCTGCATCCAGATCGTTGAGCATAGCCTGCGCTGCTGTTTCCAGTACAGAACCGACACTGTTGGTATGGCTCAGGAACATCGTGCTTGATGCCTGGGGATCCAGGTCAATAACCAGTATGCGCAGGTCATTGTGCAGCATTGAAGGATGGGCGCGCATACCGTGAGCCAGCGTCACGGTGCTGACGGTTTTAGAGACACCGCCTTTAAGGCTGACAACAAACACGACAAAGGGGCCATCATGCCGATCGCGATATTTTGGTACTTTACGATGCTGATAAATGTCGACGACGTTCTGAATGGTCAGGGCATATTGCGATGTACTGCCGGTTTGCTTTTTACCAAACTGGTATCCTGCTGCTTCCATATCACTAATTGCAGCGACGACAGCGTGCTTACTCAGCAGTGGCATATTAGCAACAGCATTGCGGGAGAAAGTCTGGTAAAAACCTGTCTGGTTAAATTCCTGACGCTGCTGCTCAATGTGGTCACTGAGTCCATGTAACATGGAGTTGGCACGTGTTGCCATCTCCAGCACTCCACCATAATCGCGCTTCATAAGCCCCTCTGCGTTAATGTTTTTTGCATACTACACAAAAAGCGCATACCTGCCAATTTTTTAGGAAAATGCCAAAAACCTGGATTTTTTGTCTCAGGTGGTGGAATGGTTTTCGGAAATTTATGGTCAGCTGTAAAAGAGGATCTCTTGAGCTCTGTGGCCGCAGTCCATTCAGTTTGAGTATATTGAACAGGCATCAGAGAGGAGTGTGATAATGGATGGCGGAGGGTAGTACGCGATATTCGTTTTACTTTTGTGATGGCAGAAATGCCCAGTCGGCAATCGTGGCCCTTATATCAGATGCTGATCATGGTGTTTTCATCATGAAAATTTTCTATATATCCATTTATATCAATACCTTACAAGAATATTTGCTTGGTTAAAATCTGCAGCGAAAATGGGTTTTTATAAAATATTCTTTTAACTATAAATAGTGGCTTAACGTTAGTGGAAAGTCTAAGTGGTCACCCTGGCAGTACTCTCTTTTTGATAATAAAACCTTGCTCCCTCAAAAAAATAGATATCAGCCTTATACATTACCAAACTAACCTTTTCTGACTTTTAAGATCATCGCAATCGAAATCGAAGAATTTCTTTTCTGGCCCGGAGCCGATCTGTCAGCAATGTAAGCTTTGCTAAGAGCCAGGCGTAGACATGACTTCTTCGAGAAAGTCTATAAAGGCAAAGCTATAGGATGCGATGCTTTACTCACTTTCTTAATAAATCTGCAAAAGAGAGGAAATGTATCGAGCCAGGCTGAAACCCTATACATCAACTATCGGGCTGTGAACTTCTACACGAAAAATGGTTATATGCGTATTGGAGTTACAACTCCTGTATAGGCAGGACAGAATCTGTCTGTTCCTCTAAGAAATGGTGCTGGTCGTAAGCTTGTCAGAAATTCATATCCTCTTATAACTTTCAATTACGATTTGTTTATAGTCTGTGTGGATGCTTCTCACAGAGTCCTGCAGCATTTGTCACTGCATCTGACAGAGATTCTATTCTTATCGCTGACAGACTTTGATCCCCATAAAGATGTTTTATTTATAGTGTTAGCTTTAGCGGTTTCATGAATACTGTGATGAAACATTGAGATCTGTGAATAGGGCAGGGGATTGAGAGTAACAGGCCAGATAGTAATAACCAGTAACACGCCGCATAAGCAGCAAAAGGAAATCCGCATAATTTAAACATCGTCTGTTCGGTATGTGTACGGGTATGACAACCAACTTTCTTTTTCCCTCGTGATAAACGATCGTATGCAGTTACCTGATGATGAGACTATGCATAACAAATTTCTTTATGAGCTGGATTTATCAGGTTGGGGAAAAGTATCAATTGCTACGCTAACTTATCGCTGTCTGAATTCATTCAGGAGCCAGTTGGACTTAATGAGTCCATCTTCAACCTCTTGAAACGTTATTTCTGAGATCATAAGCAGGGTGTTTTCACTATGAAAATATGGAAAAACTACTTGTTTATCAGATAGATAAATCATTAAATTCATGGTGAAAATCTGTTCTTTACTCATGAGCGTTTATTTGAAGAGCTTGGAGATATTCACTCTGGGCTTTAAACCTTAATCTCTTTATGGTTATTGGCACATACCCGATTAAATGCTTTGCCCTGTCAGCAACAGATTGCTCCCACACCTAATAACTCGCTCAGAACCTGCTTATAGAATTCTTCATCTCGTATCTGCAGTTGAAAACCCGTTTGATCTCAGCTTTGGTTATTGCTGAATCGTGTCTGTTTTATCCCCGTTATTCACAGGCCAGATCCAATTGGTCGATCCTCAATAGATCAAATTGAGATCCTTAACAGATCCCAACAGGCTTTGAAGCCACGCAGCACAAGGTCTGAAAGGGTGTTGGTATCCACTGTAGCGAGAAGAACAACCACTGCAGAGAGCACAATAACCACTATAGCGAGTAAAGCAACTGCGCTGGCGAGTACTCAACAACCACTGTAGCGAGTAGATAACACTTTTTCATGTGCATAACCCCCGATTGAGCACACCCGCTGCAGTTTTAGAGTCTTTGGCAAGGAAACAGGATAAAAACGGAGATTCTGATTAACCGGGGGGTAGGCTTTTTTAACGGGTTATCCACCGAGCAGATCCAATAACAGATCCACATAAGATCCTTTTTAAGTTCCTTAAAGATCCCCGTAGAGCCTCAGCCCCTGGTATCACTGCGATAAAGAAGGTTAGCTAACCACTGTAGCGAGTAAAACAACCACTGTATCGAGATAAATAACCACTATGGCAAGTAGATTAACCGCTATAGTGAGTGCTAGTATCCACTGTATTGAGTAACAGCGGCTCTCGCCTGTTCACATTACGGATCTTCCTAATGCCAAGAAAAGAACCAGATATCCTGAACATAGCTGATGCGTTTAGCGAAACAGACAAGCGTACAGGCGAAGTTGTTACTCTAACGCCCAACAGTAATAACACCGTGCAGCCAGTCGCGTTGATGCGTCTCGGCTTGTTTGTTCCAACGCTGAAATCCACAGCGCGCAGTCAGAAAAACCAGATGAATGCGATGGATGTGACTCAGGATCTGAAACAGTTATCTCTGGTCAGATCGGAAGGGTATGACAACATCAAGATTCTGGGTGCCCGGCTGGATATGGATAATGATTTTAAGACCTGGGTTGGGATCATTCGCGCATTCGCCACGCATGAGTGTCTGGGAGACACGGTAACGCTCTCGTTCGTAGAATTTGCAAAACTCTGCGGCATACCTTCTGCGCGCCTCTCATCGAAGCTCAGGAGCCGTCTGGACGCTTCGCTGACGCGGATTGCGTCTAATACCCTGACTTTTACCAGCAAGGGCGGAGAGAACTACACAACGCATCTGGTGCAGTCCGCCAAATACAGCGTCAAAAAGGACACGGTGACCTTACAGGCCGATCCCAAAATCTTTGAGCTATATCAGTTCGACAGAAAGGTTCTGCTGCAGCTTAAGGCTATTAACGAGCTGGCACGCAAAGAGTCCGCTCAAGCGCTTTATACGTTCATTGAAAGCCTTCCGCCTAAACCTGCACCAATATCCATGGCACGCCTGCGTGCAAGGCTTAACCTTACGTCGCGCGTGATCACCCAGAATGCGACAGTCAGGAAAGCGATGGAGCAGTTAAAAGAGATTGGTTATCTCGATTATACCGAGACCCGCCGCGGCTCTTCCGTGTACTTCTGGGTCCATTATCGTCACCCCAAGCTGCGCCCGGCCGAACTGCCGCTCAGCAAGGCAGACCTGATCGATGATGAGATGGACGAGTTTGACGATATGGACAACGATCTCACTATTATTGATGTCAATCTGCCTGAACCGGTGGGTGAAGATGAAAGCAGTGAACTTGTCATGGTATCGCGTGAGGAAAAAGAGTTACTGAATAAAATCAGGAAACAGAAAAAGCGTTAGATGCCTGTTCACCACACAGTTCATGGCTGACCCATCCTGCAGCCTGCTAACCACTATAGCGAGAGATGGGCTGTTTAAGGGTATCTGACAGCCCTAACCACTATAGCGAGTTAGATTACTCGCTATAGTGGTTAGCCCCTTTCCGAAAGAGCATCAATATCCAGATGCGCCTGCCTGAAAACATCCTGCAATTTGCTGTGGTCTTCCATTCCGCCTCCCGGACCCAGAGGGTGCATTGGACTTCACAAGAGATCTACTTCCCGTAGTGGTTAGCCAGTACGTGGCTTCACTGTAAACGCTGCAATAAGGCGTTATCGTGTTTATCACTCTCTATAGTGGTTAGTCAGGTCTGGTTAACAGAATGCGGATTCTCCTCCCAATGCCATCTGACGTGTTCCGCAGGCGATATTCAGCTCTTCGGTTTTACTCGCTACAGTGGTTATCGCCATTCTGAAATGGCTATCTCATGCTGGTTTGCCTCATTCTGCCCAAAAGATTTACACGCTACAGTGGTTTTCTGGAGATTTATTGGCTGATGCGTTCAGATAATGATCAGGTGACAGACCCAGTTCTTACAACATTCTCGCTACAGTGGTTATTTTTTTGGATTGAGGGGCGATATTACTCGCTATAGTGGTTAGCAGTATCATTTTACTCTACCTGTTAATGACATTTAGCTAGTTAAAGTGAGTGCTTACTATCAATATTTATCTCTCATAGCATGATGAGAACAAAAAATTAGCATAGCAGGTAAGGTCAGCCAGGCACTCGCTACAGTGGTTGTGTTACAGGATGAGCAGAATGATTTCGTCAACAGAACAAAGCTATTTTAGCGAATAACAGCGCAAAACAGGGCAGGGCTATCACTCCGTTCCTGCTACATGCAACTCCTCACACGACCTTTTTACTCGCTATAGTGGTTATGCCGCATGGAAATCGTGCGTGGTGCACTGTTGAGCATAGATAATCTTAGGCTCCTCTTTCTGGATCACTTACTCGATACAGTGGTTATCATGTGAGAACAGAGGTGAGCAGGTACTCGCTACAGTGGTTATCTGAGCGTTTATCGTCTGCCTGAGTGATTTATCGGCATAATCCGGATGAATATTGCGCAACATACTGGCTACAGTGGTTGTCATAAACGCTTCGGGCGCACCTTTGCTCGCTATAGTGGATATTTGTCACATTCTATACCCTGATAGTGCAGTTCAGTCTCAGATTTACTTCCTATAGTGGTTAACCTGTAAGCGTTACTCGCTATAGTGGTTATCAGAAAATGTATGCCGGAAATGCGTCAGAAGCTCATTCAAAAATGCAGTATCGCGTCTAGGATTTACAAAAGAAGCTTAGAATGCGCAGATAAATAAAGGGGAGTAGGGAGGGCCTGTTAATCATGCCTTTTCCTGAGAGTCGGCACGGCCATAAATGAAAAAAGCGGCCGCTCGCTGGCGTACCGCTTTAAAATTATTAAGACCGCGTACGGTTACATCGCTTCGCGATATTCCGGCCAGGCGACCGATTGGGCCTCATAGCGGCCCGCAGATGCGAACAGCGTACCCTGGAAATTGATCACACCTGCAGCTTCCAGCCACATCCACTCTTCAGCCTGTACGATCCCAGCCGCGATAACGGTGATCTCCAGCGCTGAGCAGCACTTGATGATTGCCTGCACCACCGCCTGCTTTGGCCCACTGCGATGAACGTCGCGGGTGATACCGGCATCGATACGGATACGGTCGGGCTGAATATGAGTCAGCAATGACAATCCCGCGGAGCCGTCTCCAAAATTGTCGATAGACAGGCTGATCCCGAACGCTTTTAACGCGCGTACGGCTTCAGAGAACGCATCCAGCTGTGAAATCACGCCGGTTTCACTCACACCAATAACCACCTGCTCCGGCACCAGACCCGCCTGCTGAATGGCTGCCACAATGTGCTCAACGGCGTCGGGTATGACAACCAGCGTCATTGGCAGCAGACTCACGTAGAGCGTCATACCATCGGGACAAACCAGGCCAGCGTGGGCAAAGGTTTTCTTCACGGTTTCCAGATCGTCAACATAAAGCCGGTCGCCGGAAATTTCACCGGTCAGCGCCGGACGCAGGGTGACAGCTTCAATGGCGGTCACCTGACGCGCCAGTGGATCGACCACCGGCCGGAAGCTCACCCCTTCTGTCTCCGGACGGGAATCCGGCACATTAGTGTGCTCTGAAATAAACTCCCAATAACCTGGCGGCAGAACCTCGTAGTAGTTTTCTTTCTCGCGTGACTCAACAAAAGTACGCAGGAATTGCAGTGCCCGATCATCATAGGTCAGGCGATATTTAGACGTACCTTTGTCCAGGACCGCCTGCAGCAGTGATGAGCGATCGTGTTCGCGCAGATCAAACAGCGACATGCCCGCATTACCAAAACGTCGGGAAGGCGCATAGTCGCGCATTAACTCCACCACATTATGATGCCGGCGATCGGCACAGATTCGCTGATAAACGGCCTGAATGCCCGCTTCCGGGCCTTCAAGTAACTGGAAGAAATGGGTGCCGTTGAATAACAGGATACCGGTTACATCGTGGGTAGTATTGATTTTGCTGGCGTTGTCGACCATTTCCGGAAGGGTTCTGACCGGAAAGTCATCTGAAATATGGCTGCGATAGATTATGGTGGTAAGCATGTGCAGCTCCGTTTTACGTGATTGTTGCGGACACGCTAACATTGTTCAAAAAATGTTTCACCTTTACTTGGTTACTGTCGCACAGACTGCACCAGAGCAGGTGGCACTAAGCGAAGCGGCAAATTGGCAGATCTGAATTCAGTTACCTTAATGGTAATAATGCTGCTGGATCTCCGCAGAGAAGCTCATTTCAGTGCATCATAAATAAGACCGCCATCAGGGCGGCCTTGTGGCTTTAGCGGAAAGTTAATCCGCAGCTCAGCAGTGACATAAGCGCAATGTTCAACACAGGTATAGCCTGCAGGTTTAATGACACTCACCACGCAATTTCCAGTGAAGCCAGTGATCCAGCGCCTCTTCGTTTAATGGCCTGGAATAGAAATAGCCCTGAGCCTGATCGCAGCCATATTCTGTCAGGGATGTCACGGCGTCAGGACACTCAACGCCTTCTGCCACCACCGTATAGTCCAGCTCTTTGAGCATGGCGATAATGCTGCGGGCAATAATGCGTGAAGCCGTATCTGAAGAGAGTTCACTGATCAGAGAGCGATCCAGCTTGATAACATCGAGCGGCATACGGCGCAGATAGCTGATATTGCTGTAGCCTGCGCCAAAATCATCGAGTGAAATCGTGAATCCCCGTTCTCTGAGCATCTCCAGTCCGCGAAGGGCGGTGGGGCTTTCCAGGATACGTTCTGTCTCCAGGCATTCGATGCCCAGCAGCGAAGTCGGAAGCTTAGACTTCAGCATTTTGCTTTCCAGCGCGGATGCAAATCCCTCGCATGCAAAATCGCGTACGCTGACGTTGATGGTCAGTGGCAACTGAATACAGTTATTACGCAGTCGTCTGAGACGTTCAACGGCCTGATCGATAATCCAGGCGGTGAGCACCGAGAGCAGATCGGTCTGCTCAGCCAGTGGAATAAAGGCGGCAGGTGAAAGTTCCCCTCTGCTGGGATGTCGCCAGCGGATGAGCGCTTCCAGGCCCACCGGTTTGCCACTCTGCAGGCAAATCTTAGGCTGATAGACCATATAAAGCCCGATGTTATCGCGCAAAGCGGTTTTCAGATCGGTCATCAGCAGGAAATCTTCTGAGCGCTGTGTTTCCGCCTCAATATCAAAACGCTGAGAGGGCAGTCCGCGCCCGACAGCTTCATTCAGCGCGCTGACCGCGCGGCGTAACACTTCCGACGCTGACATGCTGCCGGCAACAAAGGCCGCCTCACCGGTATGAGGCGTCAGTGCAACTGACAGCCCCTCATCCATGTCTGCACTGATACCCTCCAGGCGACCGGCGACCCAGGCTGCACTCAGTCTGCTATCAGCACGGGTCAGAATGGCAAACCGCCCTGTGGCCACGGTGTAGATCATTTCACCCACCGCCGGGCGCAGGCGCAGCGGCAGCAGGGTAGCCATATCCTTCAGCAGGCTTTCAACCGGATTCATTCCCATGGTGCGGGCCAGTTCATAAGCACGTGACATGTCGATGCAATCAATCAGCACCAGACGGCGTGGCGTGGTGTCACCAGCCACGGCCAGATATTGTAAATCACGTATCAGGCGCTGACGGTTAGGCAATCCGGTCACCGGATCGCAAAAACCAGCGGAATGCCAGGCTTCAAGAAAGGACATGACCAGCGTGGAGAGCAGCGTTAATGTCGTCACCTGCTCAACGGCAAAAGCATGCGGCTCGGTGTCGGTAACACAGAGCGTGCCCAGAATAATGCCGTCGCG
The DNA here is from genome assembly GCF_016658625.1 of Pantoea sp. S62. Classification (NCBI taxonomy): domain Bacteria; kingdom Pseudomonadati; phylum Pseudomonadota; class Gammaproteobacteria; order Enterobacterales; family Erwiniaceae; genus Pantoea; species Pantoea sp. S62. Next base: position 88,848 of record NZ_JACVVI010000012.1, read on the forward strand.
GGTTTTCAGAGGCACACCGGCATAAAAGCGAATAAAAGGTGAGCCGGTGATCAGCGGATGCGTCACGAAACGCGCATCGTGATAGGTATCCGGGACGATCACTGCGCTGTCGCTGTCTACCACATGACGGCAGAGTGAATCCCCACGCGTTGAACGTTGCAGATCAAAGTTATGTGACGCCCGTACGGTCTGGAACTCGTCATCCAGCACAGAGATAAAGCTTCCCGGGATGCCCAGGGCCTGACTGGCTAACCGGACAAATTTTCGCAGAACGTCATCGCGACTTTCGTCAGGGTCACGCAGTGCCTGCAAAGCACGACTTCGGCGTTCATTGTCGCCGTTTAGATTCTTGAGCATGTGTGTGTAACCTCCGCACCGGCTGATTACGGAGCGAAAAAAGAAAACTGTCCGGAGCGAAATTTCATTCGGGCGGCAGGAAATATAGCGTATTTTTTTATTTTCATCCTGATGATAAGGGACTATGCGGCGGGTGTCTCTTAATATTTTCTTTAACGCATAAAGGCGATATTTACGATTCGAAAATTTAATCGAAGCGGTGCCTGATTATTTACCTTTTATATTTTCAGCCCGGCGCAGCAGCGCTGTTAAGGTTTATTCCCGGGCAGAAAATCAATAAGCATTCAGGATGGTTACTATTATTTCTAAGTTGGTTTTCAGGGGGAACAGTCATGATGCCGGAGGCAGGATCGGTATGCGCAGACTACTCAGCGGGATAACCTCTTCAAACACAACGCAAAAGCCGGGCAGAAACCCGGACCGGCAGAGATGACCTGTCAGCGTGCTCCCGGCTGATGCAGGCCAATCCACCGCAAGGCCGGCGTTAACACAGCGTTTCTGTCAGCAATCAGCTTAACGTTTGATGCCATTCAGAGATTGAGCCGGGCGGCGTGGGGGCGGGTTCTGTTCCAGCCAGTCACGCACCTGTTCGGTCCGCGCGCCGCTTTCTCGGATCGCGCGTGTCAGCCTTTCCTGGGTTGTCCTCAGCTCCTGAGTCCAGTAGGTGATTTGCCACTGCTCACGAATTTCCACATGCGACAGATCGTCGGGTGAGCGACGCTGGATGGGATTTTTCATTTATTATCCTCCTCTGGTTTCAATGATGCAGCCTGAACAGGAACCTCAGGCTAAACATCTATCCTGATGAAGAAAGCGGCATTGAGGTAGCGGATTAATCCCTGAATGGTCCTTAAGTCAAATAACAGGATAATTCCTGGCGGAAGAAATAAAGCATTCTAAGGAAATAGGAAAAGTACTGCGAGGACGAAATATGCCGCTTCGCTTACAGAAAAATTTCGCTTAATTGTTGAATCTGAAATTTGACATTTAAGCAAAATAGTCAATTATTCTCTGGTCTTTTCGCTGTGAGCGCTTTCAGGCCGCTTCGCTTTAATTGCTGGCGAAGCGCTGTGCTTTTGCGTTTTTAATCATGTTGAAGGAGTGTTTGTTTGGTTAATCGTCCCCCCAAGCCGCCTGTGGTTGTCCAGAGTAATGTACGTGAACTTCGTCTTGCCGCTGGCCTCTCACAACAGAGCGCCGCTGAGCGTTTTGATCTTAGCCTGAGAGTCTGGCAAACCAAAGAAGCGGCAGGTAATCCGACGCTACTCAGTCAGGGTGAATATGAACTGCTGTTATTACTGGCGGGTTGCCATCCGCATTTCACTCTTGCGCCTCAGAGCAAAAAGTAACGGCTCAGTTAATACCCTGAAATGTATTTCTGTGATAACCGGCCGTATAGTCACGTTAAAAAAAATCTATTAAGCTACTTGAAAGCGGACAACCGATCCCTATTTTAGCGATGATCGGGAATATCATACCGGTCAGATGAACTTTTGGATGAACCTGTTCAGGAGATTATCACCATGTCTGTACAACAGTTTTCTGTTTTTCCTTCGCTGACGGATTCTGTCTTTTCAGACCGTTTTAGCCGTATCGATAAATTGTTCAGCCAGCTGACTGGCGACAAGCCGGTGACGTCAGTTCCCGCTTACGATCTGCAGCGGGTTGAGGATAACCGCTACGCGCTGACCGTCAGCGTACCCGGCTGGAAAGAGCATGAGCTGGAGATAGAACTACGTGGCGGCCGGCTTTCCGTGGCAGGTCAACGGGATGATGCATCCGGGGAGTCGTCCGGCGAAGCTCGGCAGGAGAACAGCAGCTGGATCCATCGCGGCATTTCCCGGCACGATTTCCAGCTAAGCTTTTCGATTCCGGAGCACATGAAGGTGACCGGCGCCAGCCTGGCGGACGGTTTACTCAGCATTGATTTGATCCAGGAAATACCGGAGAGCGAGAAACCGCGTCGTATCCCGATTGCGATCGGCGGACCACGAACGCTGGAACATCAGTAATGTGAACAAGGCGGAAGCGGCTAAGGCTGTTTCCGCCCTTTTAACTAGCTGGCAGGGAAGAAGGTCAACCGCGTCAGGCGCTGGCAGACATCGGGCAGATGGGCGATTGCACGCCAGTATTTGTTCCGGTCAGCATAACAGGATCACCCGCCTCCAGGCTGGCGTGAAATGCCGCCTTCATCGATGCACTGATACCATCGCCACACCACATCAGATGATGCTCAAAGCGGCGATGCGCTACAGCGGGAACACCGCATGCGGCCGCTGCGACTTCAACCCGAAAGCCCTGTCCGTTGAGCCGTATCGCCTCCATCCAGATCTCGGTTTCATCCGTTACGCTGACCGCTTCAAGAAACAGTGGTACGGTGCTGCGTCGCCGTGCGGCCAGCGACAGGCGCTCCCACTGGCCGATGATGGCACTATGAAAACGCTGCTGACGCTGGGCTGCTCCTTCGCTGAGGTCAGAACGCAGCCAGAGGTTGAGCGGCCGCAGATAGCGATTAACATAGTCATCACCACAGTAGTCGGTATTCATCATCTGCAGTTCACGTTCAACATCTGCGTCCGGATTGTTCGCCAGCAGTTGCAACATATCCTCTTCCCGGCAGGCCCAGCCGCCGGGCAGCGTGACGCTGGGCCAGTTAAGGGCAGCATGGATATCAAACAGCGTATGGCCTCCTGATGTCATTTCACGAACGCAGAGCGCGCGCGTGAGCTGCTGATCTGAATAGCCAGCAGGGCCAGGCGGTGTGATCAGCCCGGCCCGGCGCCAGCGACGCAGGGTTTCAGGAAGAACACCGACGAGACCACATACGGTGTCGGTAGAGTGGTGAGGCATAGTTGATATCCGGGAAGTGTTGCAATCCCATGATCGGGAAAGATGGCCGCATTATGCGCGCCAGGAATAAATAAAGAAACAATCATTTCCATAATCTGTCCCTGCAACAGGTACAGAGGTGTCAGAGAGTAAATGAACAGACGGAGAGAAGGGCTGACGGGCAGGTGCCGGGCGCAGAGACGCCCGGCGATTAAGAACGCTTTACCAGTGGTACTTGTTGGAATCTTCCCACTCTTTTACTTCTTTTTCGGCACGGTCTTTCTCGTAGCCGTAGCGTTCCTGAATTTTACCGACCAGCTGATCGCGCTTCCCTTCTACAACGGTCATATCATCATCCGTAAGATCACCCCATTTTTCCTTGACCTTACCTTTGAACTGCTTCCAGTTGCCGCCAATGCGATCTTCGTTCATGGTGATTCTCCCAATTCCGGTTGTTATCCAGGGACCTGATGAATATCTGTCCTGCCAGAAGGCTGTCAGATGGATCAAGCATGGCACAGCTTTTGCTTTTTGCAGCGAAGCGGTGTGAGCCGCTTCAAACTATGAGCAAAAGGGCAGGCAGGGAGGTATTTCTGCCGGGGAAATCACGGGCGTCGTGCAGGCCAGCTAACAGCAGGCAGAGCATTAAGGGCAGGGCGGGCAAACAGAAAGCCTTGGTAATAACGGACCCCGGCACCTTCCAGCCAGAGCCACTCTTCAATTTTCTCGACGCCTTCCGCAATGACCGTGATTTCCAGCGCCTGACAGCATTTAAGGATGGCCAGCACAATCGCCTGACGCGGGCCGCTGCGATGAATATCGGTAATCAGCTTGCGATCGATCTTAACTTTGTCAGGCTGGAAATCGGCCAGCAGCGACAGGCCTGCGAAACCGGCACCGAAATCATCAAGGGCCAGGCTGATTCCGGCTGCTTTCAGCTGGCGCACAGCAAACTGAAAGGCATCGAAGCGGGAGATGACCTCATCTTCAGTCACCTCAACCACCACCTGCTCAGGGCGCAATCCCTGTTGCCTGATCTGCTGAATGAGATGTTCAACCGCATCGTCGATCACCACCAGCGACATAGGCAGCAGGTTGACGGAGATCGTCTGCTCCCGCAGACCGAGATGTCTGGCCAGCTGAAACGCATAGGTTTTGGAATGGAGATCCGCCTGATAACGCTCGCCTTCCGGCAGCTGTGAAAAGTAGTCTGCGGGTGGTGCGCCCTGAAGACCGCGTATCAGGGCTTCGCAGGAGACAATCCGGCGATTCGCAGCGTCTACGATAGGCTGAAGCGCAAATTCACAGCGCTGATCCGCTGCAGGCTGCAGGGGTGGCCGGGCACTGACGGTAAGAGGCGCAGTCAGTGTCCACTCGCTGGCAGGGGCAATCCCGATAAACGTTTCTTTATCTCTGCCTTCGACAAAAGAACGCAAAAACTTCACTACCCGGTCATGTCTGATTCGCTCATCAGTCAGGGTGACCCGTTTAAGCAGGGCTTCTACAACGGTATGTTTCTGATAGTCACGTAAATCAAACAAGGCCATACCGGCATGACCAAAGCGACGTGCAGGGGCGTAATCTCGCATCAGTTCAATCAGATTATAATGCCGATCATCCCGACTAATACGCTGAAAAACCGTGTGAACATTCTCAACGCTCCCTTCAAGCACCTGAAAAAAGTGCTGCCCGTCATAGAGCAGTATCCCGGTGACTTCAGCTTCAGCGTTTTTAATACTGGCGCGCTCCACCAGCGCTTTAAGCTTCTCTGGCGAGACCGAACCCGCAAGCTGGCTACGGTAAATCAGGGTGGAGAGCATAAGCAGACTCACATGACAGGAAGTTACTGATTAACCATACCACATAAATATTGATGGTTAAGGGCATAACTGCGGCCAATATATCGTTCTGCTTGCGGCATCAAACCGGGCATAGGGCAGGGTAATACTTCAGGCATTAAGCACACACATGTCAGATGGCGTCTCAATAATAAACCGGCGAATAAGCTGAGATAAAAGAAAAGCCCCCGCAAAAGCGGGGGCGAAGAGCGGATATAGCGCATTATTTTAACGTCACGACATCCCTGGTGAGGCGCCGGTCATTCGGGTTGTGCCTGATTATTACGCGCTTTATATTCTCCTTACCATGTTGTTCTGGCGGGATTATTAAGCGGGTAAAAATCAGTTTCTCTGATATTTCAGAAAATTGTCCTGATATTCAATCAACTGGTTTGGGCTTTTGATAATATCAGCACAGCCATTGAATTATCAGGTTACAAATCCACCACTTTTCCAGTCGCAATCTTAACGTCTTCAGCAGGTTTAACTGGTACGCGTAAACATTACCCGCCTGCAGAGTTAACTGCGTGTCGACATCTGCGGTATCTGAAAAAGTGCCCCCTGTAAAAGGGGGCAAGGGTAGGAGTCAGATCACTCTGGAACAGAAGTGGATTTCGTTGCAGAGCCATTTAAAGATAGGGCAAAACCGCTGTTATTTCCGCTGCGGTTAACGCTTTTTTTAGTTAGATATCAAATAATTAAAATGCTTATAATATAAAATAATGAGCAGTATCAGTCAGTTAATTGGATATGAAAACGATTACTAAGATTAGGATTAAAGTCCTGATCTGCCTGCGGCTACGGCTATTAATGGCCATAATTCCGGCATCCAAAGCATGTGAATGCAGACTTGACCGCCTGACGGATTAATTATACTGTTCATAAATACAGTGCTATTTCAAAAAAAAGCCGTTGTGGAGTCAATGTGATGTCACAGGATGATGAGATCTGGCAGGCGTTCAGAGAGGCGACAAGACAGGATGATGCCGGTCAGTTTACCGTCAGCACCCGGGATTTTGTGGCGGAGCTGCAACAGCGCAACGCACCACATACACTGCGAGCCGCAAATACCTGGATCGAGATGCATATCACAACCTTCAGTGATATCTCTGTTGAGCCTGGAGAGTGTCGCCTGTTTCAGATGCCTGCGGCGCGCGGTTAACACGCGCCGCAGAACGGAAATAACACCACAGTGCAGGTATTTCAGACACGTTGCTCTGGCAGATGCTGACTGAATGGCTTCAGAGCCTGGGCGAATGACGACCCATATCTGACCGATCCTGATAGTTAGGATTAGTGGGATAGCTCTTCTCGCAGGCCATGCGTGCCAGGTTGAGCGCAACTTTACGCTTTTTAAGCTTTAACTTTGGCAGCCACTCTTTGAACTGCGCCGTCAGCGACGCTGCCTGCTGTTCAGTTGTGACGCGACAGATAAACAGCTTGCTCTTCGTCTGGCGGCTGACATCAATGGCGTAGATTTCAAAGCCAGCACTGCACTCTTCATATTCAACATCCGTAAACTGCATGTGTGGCCAAAGACCGGTTCTGGTTTCAAATGTGGCTAAATCCATGAGAACTACCTTTTTATTGTAAGCATTATTGCTGCGCGACAGACTTAAGCCTGGTCGGGCCAGTGAGCATAGACCAGAATCAGCATTCCGCCAGTGAATTCCCTGATTTAATCTGGCCCTGACACAAATGGCTAAAATCTCAGAGATGTACCGCCAGGGTTCATCCGGCTACGTTCACACGTATCAGTTAATCTGATGACACGCCCACATTTCGAATTTTCGTCCCCGGCAACGCCTGTTATTCGCAGCACTGATTTTGCAGGATCTGTTGCCCTCTCTCATGGTGTTAATGTGCCTCTTAACAATAATTATCGTCAGCGATCCTGTTGAATTAGCAGGCTAATCATCAGATCCCAACTGACAGCATTTCAAGCCTGATCCTGACCATCGGGTTGTGTAAACAGCGTGTAAGCAGGCAGGCAGATTTTTGTCGGCATGCATTGTTAAAGGGGAAAGATGAAAGGGGAAAGATGAAAGGGGATCGATAACAGAGAACATCGTGAGGTAGTTCACTCTGTTACAGACGCAAGAAAAAATAAAAAAATATATCCTCCACGATCGATTAAAGCCCTGCAGACGAAAGCCGATAAAAATAATCCAGTTCAAACCAGGTTCACACTTATTTTCTCTCCAGGGGACGTTTATGACTATTACACAGCGTCTGGTATTGATTTTCTCACTGCTTGCAATGTCACTGATTGCACTGGTGATTATTTCTTTATCAGTGATTTCGGGCTTTCAATCCCGTTTTGAATACGTACAGGTGAATGCGATACCCAGCATTCGCGATCTCAACAAATCGATCAGTGTGACTAATCAGATAGGGATTGCTCTTTATCGCCACCAGAGCACTAACGATGCGACAAAACTCCCTGCTGCGGAAGAGCGCATTGAAAATCTGCTTCAGCAGGTTAAGTCATTGAATGATTATTACATGGCGAATGACATCTCCAGTGATGAAGATAAGGCGATGACCGAGCAGGCCTATAAAAATCTGGATGCGGTTCGCAGCGCATTACCGGAATTTCTTGCCGCATCACGCGCCCATAATGATGCTGTCACGCTTCCGTTACTCCAGAGTGATAATGGTGTGGGTGCTGCTGCCCGTAAAATGGAAGCGGATTTCACCCGTCAGATTCAGCTGAATATTGATATTGGCGAACAGCTCAGGGCTGAGAACAAGCGCATTTATTCGCAGACGCTGTGGGCGATGTCTGGTGGTTCGCTGCTGCTTGTTCTGCTGCTGGCCGGTTTCTCCGCTAAGGTGATCCTTGGCATTAAAAGGAGCCTCTCAGGCATCGTCAACACCATGACGCAGGTGAGTCATACGCTTGACCTGACCCATACCGCGGAAGTCAGCAGTAAGGATGAGATCGGCAAAACGGCGATGGCGTTTAACCAGTTGCTGTCACGCGTTTCCGGCACGCTGCTTTCGGTCAGTCACGCCGCGCAATCGGTCAGTGCCGGATCCACGCAGATTGCTGCAGGTAACGAAGATCTTTCTGCGCGTACTGAAGAGCAGGCGGCATCACTGGAGCAGACAGCAGCCAGCATGGCGACGCTGAGCGAAACGGTTCGTCAGAACTCAGAAGGCGCGCATCAGGCCAGCAGCCTGGCGAATAACGCCAATGACATGTCGATCCAGAATGGCACGTCAGTGAAGCAGATGCTCAACACCATGGATGAAATCCGTGCCAGCTCTGCCAAAATTTCTGAGATTACCGGGCTGATCGAAGGCATCGCCTTCCAGACCAATATCCTGGCACTGAATGCGGCAGTCGAAGCAGCACGTGCAGGTGAACATGGTCGCGGCTTTGCTGTGGTCGCGTCTGAAGTGCGTAATCTGGCGCAGCGTTCCTCATCTGCCGCACGTGAAATCAAAGACCTTATTTCAACGTCTGTTTCACAGGTGGAGCACGGTTTAGAGCAGGCCAGCGGCGTGGGATCAAACAGTGAAAATGTCCGTCAGGCGATTCAGCAGGTAGCCGATCTGGTCAATGAAATCGCCGCGGCGACGTCTGAGCAGAGCAAAGGCATTGAGCAGGTTCATCAGGCGATTGGCCAGATGGATGAGGTGACGCAACAGAACGCCTCACTGGTAGAAGAGGCTTCATCCGCCTCTAAATCCCTGCAGGAGCAGGCAGAGACGCTGTCAGGGCTGGTAGCGACCTTTACACTGGAGAGCAACCAGCGTGCCGCGCAGTCGCAACAGCCCGCTGGTGTACGCCGTCCGGTATTGCAGGCGAAGCAGCCTGATCGCCACACCGTCGACATGACTCAGGCGAACTGGGAAAGTTTCTAATCGCTGAGCAGTAAAATCCTGGCCTCCACACTGTGGGGGCTTTTTTTTATCTTTTATGAGCGAAATAAGAATAATTTTTATTTAAATAAAAATGAAATGAAATCGATTTCATTTTTAAAATATGCTGATCAAATTAACTCTTTAGAGTGAGGTGAGACTGTATCGATATATACAAGAAAAGAGTTCGTCAGGGTTAATAGCGTAATGGAGATTGATTCGATACAGTGCGGATGTCTGTTATCGGCGATAGATGCATTAACTTGAATTTCTTTATTTTCATAACGGTGATGCTGAAGTCAGGCTTACGACTAAAAATGCTGATATGTGAATTATTATTTTATGTTATTGATATTTATAAATATCTTGAGATTTAGCTTAGGTGAAACTTGCAGTAAATATCGTCATTTTATTCACTGTAAAATAACGCACCGCAATCTATACTCCTTTCTGCTGCGATATGCATTTCTGAAATTTCATACCAAACCCCTTTCTTCATAGCGTTATTGCGCTGCATGAGGCGTCTCTGGCTATGTCAAAGAAAGGGTAAAAATAATATGACACGAGAAATTTTGTGCACTACTCACCTGCACGCCCCACACATCAGAGCGGAAAAGAATGAAAAAAATACTCGACCGGATTAATTTGCCAGCAAAATTCCTGTTACTGGGAGCCTTTGCACTGGTGTTATTTATTTTACCTACCTTTCTGTTTATTCAGACAGGCAACCAGCTTATTGATACCAAAAAAGTCGAACTCACCGGTATTCCGGTTGAGAAAAAAGTCCTGCAGTTGCTGAACCTGCTGCAGCGCCATCGGGCGGAAAGCGCTATAGCGATTGGCCAGAACAAAATGGATAATCCGCCGCGCCTGGCCCTGGTCTCACAGATCAATAGCTTATCTGACAGCATTGCTGCCGATTTGCGTCAGAGCGATGAGCAGGCTCAGCCATTAAAGCGCCTTGAGCAGGTTAATCAGGAGTGGCGTCAACTGCAGGAAGATCTCAATGGCGGCCGGCTGACCCTGGCGAGCAGCCTGACGCGGCATACTCATCTGATCCAGGTGCTCCTGGACACCAGTCAGGATGTACTGGATTTTTATCAGCTCTCGCTGGATGCCGATTTAAACACCTATCAGTTGATCGTCAGTATTTACAGCCGTCTGCCGCTGCTCACTGAAACCCTGGGTCAGATTCGCGGCAATGGTGCTTCGCTAATTGCCAGCGGTAAAGCATCGGATGCCGATCGCAGTCGTCTGGCATTTCAGATAGATAATGGCAAAACGGCCTTATCACAGTTCAGCGGCAATATGGATAAGGTGTTCATGATTGAACCCGATCTTAAGACGACCTTTGGTGACCTGGCGGAGAATGCGAAACAGCAGGCCCTGAGTGCATTACAGCTGGCTGAGGGTGCCATTGTAACCGGACAGGTCAGCATTACCCCGGTTGAATATGTACGGGTCTTAACTGAGGCGATCAACCGCTACGGCATGCTGAGTACCCAGAGCAGCGCCCGTTTGCAGGCGTTACTGCAATCGCAGATTGATACGCGTCGTCAGGCACAGTATCTGCTGCTGGCGGGTTTGCTGGCGATTGCCGTGCTGTCCATCCTGCTGGCAGCTATGATCACCCGCTCTGTGACCCGCCCGGTCAAAGAAGCGGTCGAAGTGGCCAGTCGCGTCGCGGCGGGCGATCTGACAGCACAGCTGACGATTTCCGGCAGTAATGAAATGGCTGAACTGCTGAATGCGCTGATGCGGATGCAGCAGCGTCTTGCCCAGCTGGTTTCGGATATCAAAGTTAACGCCGCCACCATTGCCAACTCTTCAGAAGAGATTGCCCGAGGCAATGGTGATCTTTCGTCGCGCACTGAACAGCAGGCGGCTTCACTGGCTGAAACAGCGGCCAGTATGGAACAGCTGGCATCAATTATTCAGCAGAATGCGGATAACACCCGCTTTGCTTCTGATCGCGCAGAATCAGCGACGCAGGCGGCACTGTTAAGCGGCGCGGCGATGGATTCCGTAATGCAGACCATGCACAAAATCCGCGGCAGTTCGGGTCAGATTGAAGAGATCACCTCCGTGATCGACAGCATCGCTTTCCAGACCAATATTCTGGCACTAAACGCAGCGGTTGAAGCAGCGCGCGCCGGTGAGCAGGGCAAAGGTTTTGCGGTTGTCGCATCCGAAGTGCGGGCGCTGGCCCAGCGTTCAGCCAGTGCAGCAAAAGAGATCAAGAGCCTGATTGAGCAGTCGGTCTGTCACGCGCAGGAAGGGATTGCGATGGCGCAGAACGCAGGCGACAAAGTGAAGCAGAGCGTCAGTGCCATTGAACAGACCTCTCAGCTGATGCGTGATATCTCTTCTTCATCTGAGGAGCAGAGCAGTGGCATTTCGCAGGTCAATATTGCGGTGAACCAGATGGATCAGGTGACGCAGCAGAACGCCGTGCTGGTGGAAGAGTCGGCCTCCTCTGCTGATGAGCTTGCCGCACGCGCAGGACAGTTACGTACCATGGTTGCGGTGTTCCAGACAGCATAATAGTGTTAAAACAGCCGCCACCTGTGGGCGGCTGTTATTCTCTCAACGCCTGCTACGCCTGATGATCCTGCAGACAGGCCAGATAGGTTTCTCCCGACCGCATCACTTTCTCTTTCGCCTGCTCACGAATTTCCTGACCTTCAAACGCGCCATAAAGCTGACTGAATGTTACGTCATCAAGTCGATGCAGGATGTCGCCTACTGTGGCGGCTGACAGTGGCAGCATATTTGGGTAGCTCCACATAAACGACACGCCATGCGCACCCGGCGTGACCTGAATGATATCACCCGCCAGCATCACCCCTTCGCCCTCGTCCCAGTGCAGCACGCTGCCACCTGGAAAGTGGCCGCCCAGCCGTAACAACGTTACACCCGGCATCAGCGCCAGTGAATCCCCCTCCCAGAACCGGATATACGGGCTTTCCCGGACAATCCATTGTCGATCTCGGGCATGCAGATGCAGGGGCGCATTAAACGCCTCTGCCCACTCCTGCATGGTGGTGTAGTAGTGCGGATGAGAAATTGCGATAGCATCAATGCCGCCCAGCGCCGCGATTAGCGTGTACGTGGCGTCATCAAGGTTAGCGATGCAATCCCAGAGCACGTTGCCGTGCGGCGTACGCAGCAAAAAGGCACGCTGATTAATGGCAAATTCAGGCACCGTTTTAAGACTTAACAACGCATCGCTGTGGGCCGTCCACTTATTCGCGTGGCTGGTGCGCAGCGCGTCAAACGCGATCCAGCCCTGACCCGCAGCCGGAACGTACTGACGTTCATCCTCACAGATTTTACAGTGCTGATTCGGGGCATCAGAGGGATAAGCCGTCCCGCAGGCGGTACATAACATCGTCATGGTGATCTCCTTTGTCTCACTCAAGCTTATGCACACCTGCGAAAACCGCACTTTCCTGACGTAATTTCGTCACGCGATTACCGCTGGCGGCGCAGCGTAATCCGCGTCAGTTCGGAGGGGCGGCCCAGCCTGACCGCCATGCCCGGCCAGAGTGCCGTGCCGTTATTCACATAGAGCTGCATTCCGCCAACCTGATAAAGCCCGGACACAAACCCGGCGTTGGGTTTAGCAAACAGCCGGTCCAGTCCGATAATCAGCCCGCCATGCGTATGTCCTGAAAGCTGCACATCCACGCCCTGCGCCGCGTTCTGACGGGCATTGCGCGGCTGATGATCCAGCAGGATCACCGGTGCGTTTTCAGGTGCCTGCGCCAGCGCGCGGGCCAGGTCGGGGCCGGTTGCATTTCTGCCGGGTGCGGAGGCATCTGGCAGACCGGCAATCACCAGCTTTTCCGCACCGCGCTGGATGACGGTATGGCTGTTGAGCAGCGGCTGCAGCCCCAGTGACGCCAGGTGGGCCGTCCAGACTGTCTGATGGAAGAAATATTCGTGGTTACCGGTAATCGCCCATACGCCATCACGGGCTGCCAGCCCACGCAGCGGCGCGACGTCATGCCGCCTGTGTTCCAGGCTGCCATCGATCACATCGCCCGTTACCACAATCAGATCGGCGTTGAGAGACATCGCGCGCTCAACCATCGCGGCGGTCCAGGCCGCATTAAACAACCGGGTGATATGCAGGTCAGTCAGCTGCAACAACTGATAGCCCTCGAACTCAGCGGGCAGGTTGGGCAGGACCAGTGTTACCTCTTTGACTGGCGGCACGCGTATCGCCTGCTGTACCCCAACGGCAGCCAGCACCATCGCCAGCACCACAGCCAGATAGCGAACACCGGGCACCAGCTCCAGCGGATGCCGCAACAGCAGCGCGATCAGCATGACCGCATCCATCAGCATCTGGAGCAGCGCCAGCAGCAGCACGGTGCTGTACGCCCAGTTAAACAGGATGATAATAATGCGGGGCATTTCGGCGGAGAAAATACCGCCCGACGTAAAGCGGCTTACCAGCAGATATTGTGAGGCCAGTAAAACCAGTGCGGAGAGCAGGATCTTGATGGCCAGTGGCAGGGATAAGGGAATGATGACGCGCGCAATAACATACCAGCTGGGTAAGCTGAAAATCAGGTGAAACATGGCAGTCTTCCGGTAGGGCGCTGAACGTCAGCGCAGGCAAAAAAGAGACGATCGTTTATAGAGCTGTTTTCAGCACATCAGTGTATACGATGCTGCCGTTCGGGTTACTTCGCGCGGGGTGCTTTACGGGTGATAAAACAGCTGGAGGGCCGAAAAAAGGGTGCCGGCAGGCCGACAAGCAAAAACAGCGTGACCGGAACACCGGCCACGCTGGCAATATTAACTCTCTTGCAAGTCAGACTAGCGAAGAATACCTGAGGTGGTGTGCGTCTCGTCGGTTACGCGCGTCATAGCAATCGGAATACTTTTATAGGCGGGAATGCCGCTTTTGGTATCGTGGCTATCGAGCGGAACCATCACATTGGCCTCCGGGTAGTAAGCGCCGACTGAACCAGGTGCCATATCAATAATCACGATGGTCAGGTTTTTCATCTGACGCGAGGTGGGATTACCCTCCGGATCCAGCGCCATGAGATCGACACGGTCACCCACCCGCAGCTCTCGTTTCTCCGCCTCTTCCGCATTGATAAACAGCACATCGCGGCGGCCCGTCACGCCACGATAGCGGTCATTCAGTCCGTACAGCGTGGTGTTGTACTGATCGTGACTGCGCAGGGTGGTGAGCACCAGATCATGGCACTTCAGCGAGCGGGGATCTTCGTTGATGCCCTGCATTACTTTAAATTGCGCACGACCGGAAGGCGTGAGCCAGACGCGTTCTGATGCGGCGTTATGGAGCCGGAAACCACCCGGATGCTTAATCCGCTCGTTGAAGTTTTCGAAAGCCGGGAACACGGCTTCAATGGCATCACGGATACGGCTGTAATCGGCGACCATGGCTGACCAGTCAACCACGCTGTCTGGCAGGGTTGCCTTAGCGAGTGAGGCGACCAGCGCCGGTTCAGATTTCAGATGGGGTGAAGCCGGGTTCAGCGAACCGCGCGAGGCGTGTACCATCGACATGGAATCTTCAACGGTCACACTTTGCGCGCCGGTCGCCTGAACATCGGTCTCAGTCCGGCCCAGCACCGGCAGCAGATAGTTATGTTTTCCGAGTAACAGGTGTGAGCGATTCAGCTTGGTGGCCATATGCACTACCAGATCTAAATTACGCATGGCCGGGAATGTCACCTGTGGATCGGAGATTGCCTCTGCCAGGTTACCGCCCAGACAGAGCAGCGCTTTGGCTTTACCATCGCGCATCGCCTTGATCGCCTCGACAGCGCCGTGACCATGTTCCTGTGGCGGACGGAAACCAAAGACCTTTTCAATGCTATCCAGAAGCGACTGCGGCGGGATCTCAGTGATGCCCACTGTGCGGTCACCCTGAACATTGGAGTGACCGCGTAACGGACAGATCCCCGCACCCGGCTTACCGATGTTGCCGCGCATCAGCAGCAGGTTCGCGATTTGCTGGACGTTCTGCGTGCCGTACTGATGCTGGGTAATGCCCATTCCATAACAGATGATGGTCCGTTCAGCGCTGGCGTAGAGCCGGGCGATATGCTGGATCTCCTCACGCGCCATGCCGGAGACTTTGAGGATGTGCGCCCAGTCGGTGCTTTCCAGGTCAGCTTTCAGGGCATCAAAGCCTTCGGTGTGCTCGTTAATAAACGCTTCATCGATGACGCCGGGTTTGCCATGGCTCAATGCCTCCTCGTGCAGGGTGAGCAGGATCTTCATCACGCCTTTGAGCATCGCCGCGTCGCCGCCCACCCGCACTTTGTAATAGGTCGAAGCCAGCTCAGTAGAGCTCATTGAGAGCATCTCAATCGGACTCTGCGGCGAGGTAAAGCGTTCCAGCCCGCGCTCACGCAGCGGGTTGATCGCCACAATGGTGGCACCGCGCTTAGAGACTTCCCGCAGCGTGCCGAGCATGCGTGGATGGTTGGTGCCAGGGTTATGACCGATGCAGAGCACCAGATCGCAGTGGTCAAAATCCTCCAGCTCTACCGTACCTTTGCCGACGCCAATCGACTCCGGCAGTCCGACGCTGGTCGGTTCATGACACATGTTTGAGCAGTCGGGGAAATTGTTGGTGCCATATTCGCGGGCGAAGAGCTGCCACAGAAACGCCGCTTCATTTGAGGCGCGGCCCGACGTATAAAACTCCACGCTATCGGGATCCTCATAGCTACGCAGATGCTCACCAATCTCCTGGAACGCCGTCTCCCACTCGATGGGCTGATAGGTGTCGGTAGTGGGATCGTACTTCATGGGATGGGTCAGCCGTCCCTCGCCCTCCAGATGCAGTGCGCTGCGCTCCCACAGTTCGGTCACGGTATGAGCAGCAAAAAATTCCGGAGTGGTGCGCTTGCTGGTGGCTTCCCACGAGACGGCTTTTGCGCCGTTTTCGCAGAACTCAAAGGATGAGGCATGCTGCGGGTCGGGCCAGGCACAGCCCGGACAGTCAAAGCCCTGCGGCTGATTAACTTTAAACAGGGCAATCACATCCTGCTTTACTGACATCTGGCCACGGATCGCATCGGCAACCGCCTTTAGTGCGCCCCAGCCACCGGCGGCACCACCATAAGGGGCGATGCCATTTGTGCGATTTTGCTCTTTCATAATGCTCCACATTGTCTCTATTGTTATTGGCTAAGCCTGGTACATAAAAAGGAACAGCAACGTGGATTCTGGCTATTATTCAGCGAAATTTTTTCTCAAAATGTTTCGGTGTGGCCGTGCGCTCTGTTTTTCTGGTATGAAATAAGCGTGAGGGTCACGCAATAATAAACGAGACGGCCGTGTGCGATCCCCTGGGAAATTTATCAGGAACAGCAAAGCTGTTATGACTGGCAATAAATGGATTTTAAGTAACGTATTGTTATAAAAGAATAATAATGCGGTGGCGATTCTGTGGTATCTAAATAATTTGATTTCTTGCAGGTAAAGTCATTACGGTTAATATTTCCATCTGTACGCTAAAAAAAAGAATATTCACAACGGCATTATTAGCGTAGCGGGAGTTGGGTAAATATAACGGGTCGTTATTACCGCACAAATTAATAAGCCGTTCTGGTATTTAAACTATCGTTCAGCCGGTATCTGTACACATCATGAGACAGCGCCATTGCCCGGCGCTGCTGGCCGATCAGGAGAGGTCAGTACGATCGCCTCGTGTTGTCGGATGAGAAATTACAATAAATTCTACTGGCGCATCGCTGTTATTTCTGGCCTGGTGTTTAGCGTGTGGCGGAATTTCGATTCCCTGTTGCGCACTGATATCATGCACTTCGCCCTCCAGTTCCATCGACAGCACGCCCTGAAGAACAAAGAAAAACTGCCGGGATGAAGCATGATAGTGTCTTTTTTCACGGGTGCCGGGCGGCATTTTTTCATGAATGACTAACATATCTTTGCGGTTCATCAGATACCAGCCATCACACCCGTCCCCCCAGCTATAGTGTTCTGCATTCTCTTTTGAAATCATCATTCTGCGCTCTGGTTATTATTGAAAAGTCTGAAGCCCTGACTAACTATACAAGGCCAGGTTACTGGCCCTCAATTTTTAGTGTCGGTAATAACTTCAATGTACTTTAACTCTGCTGATAACTTAACTGGGGATGACCCGCCAATGGCGTGTCGTGGATTGAGCGGCGCACACCTGACTGGCTGTAACGGAGGATGAGATATGCAATGGTGGGATCAGGAGAGATTTAACGTTCGTCTTGAGTGGGGCGATGCTGCTGTCCGCTACGCGGCAAAAGACGTGGAGTGCATCATTATCGTCGATGTGATGTCCTTCTCTACCTGTGTCAGCCTGGCGGTCGATAACGGAGCACAGGTTTATCCTTATCCATGGAAAGATGCATCTGCCATCGGTTTTGCAAACAACATCGGCGCACGACTCGCCAGCTACGACAGACTGTCTGACGCAGGCGGTTTTAGTCTCTCTCCGGCCTCGATTCAGAAAATAGAACAGGGCGAGAAGCTGGTTCTGCCGTCTCCCAATGGATCAGCGATTTCATTCCTGGCCCGTGATAGGGTTGCGGGCGTCACTGTATTCAGCGGCTGTTTCAGGAATCTCACGCAGACAGCAAAGGCCTGTCGCAACTTCGGGCGTATTCTGGTTATCCCCTGTGGAGAGCGCTGGCCCGATGGCACGCTTCGCCCGGCCATAGAGGACTATGCTGCAGCCGGTGGCATTATTGCAGCCATCGGGCGTGACCGTTGCTCCCCTGAAGCAGCAGGCGCGGTTGCCGCCTGGCGGCAGCTGAATCTGTTATCTCTTCGCGAATGCGCTTCAGCCCTGGAACTTCAACAGCGCGGATTTCAGGAGGATGTCGATCTCTGTCTGGATCTGGATAGCGCAACGCGGGCCTGCCAGTTGCAGGGCGATTTTTATGCGGCAGGTCCGGAACGGGGCTGAGCCTGTCAGCTCGTTGTTGTCCTGACAGGCTCAACATTCAGCGGTTACTTCTTCTTATTCAGCATCGACTTCAGGTCAGCAAACGGATTGTAGGTCGCTTCACCCACATCTTTTTGTGCATCCTCGCCAGCCACCACGCGGGTGCCATACTGGTCAGCCTCAGTGTACTTTGAGTGCTCGTGATCGTGACAATAGAGACACAACAATTCCCAGTTGCTGCCATCTTCCGGATTATTAGTGTGGTCGTGATCGATATGGTGAACCGTCAGCTCGCGCAGATTTGAATAAACAAATTCTCGTGAGCAGCGCCCACACACCCACGGATAGATTTTAAGTGCTTTCTCACGGTAGCCGCTTTCCAGCCGCGAATAGTTTTTGGGGATCAGAGCCATTGCCGTTATTACCTGTTTTGCAGAGGTGTGTTCACGATAGTGCAGCCACTATATCCCACAACGGAACCCGAGGAGAAATTCTCCTGTTACGTGGGAAGAAAGGCTGACAAGCTTAAAGCGATCACCGGCAACTACCTGCGACTGAAAACTTATCCTGTTGCCCGCGCCAGCCTTACCTATCAGCAGCATGGCGTAAGAAACATGATTATTTACCGCTTTGCTTTAAATTCCACGCTAAATGTAGTGCCGCACGACATAAACCGCCCAGAAAATCGCGTTAGCTCCCAGATAAATCCAGCATCCCCAGTAGGCAATAGGTTCACGGCGGGTGCGGAGTTTGGGCAGGAAGATCAGTAAATAGAGAGCAGAGGCGATAAGCGAAACGAAGTAGAAAAATTTCATTGTTCTCTCCTGGTTAATATCCTTTATTTCAGGATAGTCAGGGATGACCATTTTGCTCATTGCATCATCAGATGCGTTCCACACCGAGGCTTTTGGCAACTACGCCGGAAGTGACCCGTTCTGGCTGCTACAAAGCGAACTGGCGGCACAGCGTCGCAATCGGCCCGGTACAGGAAAAGATAACGTCAGGATGTTTAACCGGATGTTACAACCTATAATGAACGCAGTTTGTTGACCTGCAGGAATGCAGGTCTTGCTCCCGCCCCAAAGGAAGAGATCCCGCTGATGTTTTCTCGTTTTTTTATTTATCGCCCCGTCTTCGCATGGGTTGTTGCCATTTTAATTATGTTGCTTGGCGCGCTCTCTATTACGCTGCTGCCGGTTGAACAATATCCCGATGTTGCACCGCCCTCGGTGAATATTAGTGCAACTTACACCGGTGCCTCTGCGGAGACGCTGGAGAACAGCGTCACTCAGGTGATTGAGCAGCAGCTGACCGGGCTGGATAATCTGCTCTATTTTACCTCCAGCAGCAGCTCGCAGGGGAATGTGTCGGTCACCGTCACCTTCAGTCAGGGCACCGATCCGGACACCGCGCAGGTGCAGGTGCAGAACAAGGTACAGCAGGCGCTCTCCCGTCTGCCCAGCGAGGTGCAGCAGCTTGGCGTCACCGTGACCAAATCGCAGTCGAACTTCCTGTTGGTGATGGGGCTGTATGACACGACAGGCAAAAGCAACAGCACCGATATCGGCGACTGGCTGGTCAGCAATATGCAGGAGCCGCTGGCCAGGACCGAAGGCGTCGGTGACATCCAGGTGTTCGGCGGCCAGTATGCGATGCGCATCTGGCTCGATCCCTTCAAACTTAACGCCTTTGCGTTGCAGCCCTCCGACGTGTCTGCGGCGATACGCTCGCAGAACATTCAGGTTTCAGCCGGTAAAATTGGTGGCCTGCCATCGCCTGACAATCAGCAACTTACCGCCACGGTCAGAGCGCAGTCGCGACTTCAGACACCTGAGCAATTCCGCAACATCATTGTTAAAAGTGATAAAAGCGGTGCCATCGTGCGGGTAGGGGATGTGGCGCGGGTGGAGCTGGGCGGCGAATCTTATGACATGACCACCCGACTCAACGGGCATCCTGCGGCGGGGGTCGGCGTAATGCTGGCTCCGGGTGCGAATGCGCTGGCCACGGCGACGCTGGTCAAAAACAAAGTTGAAGAATATCGCCATTCTATGCCGGAAGGTTACGAAGTGGCCTATGCCCTCGATAGCACCGATTTCATCAAAATCTCCGTTGAGGATGTGGTCATCACCCTGATCGAGGCGATCGCACTGGTGGTGGTGGTGATGTACCTGTTTCTGCAAAACATCCGCGCCACGCTGATACCGGCGCTGGCGGTGCCGGTCGTTCTGCTTGGCACCTTTGGCGTGCTGGCGCTGTGCGGCTATACCATCAATACTCTGACGCTGTTTGCGATGGTGCTGGCCATCGGCCTGCTGGTGGATGATGCGATCGTGGTGGTGGAAAACGTCGAGCGCATTATGCATGACGAAGGTCTGCTGGCGCGTGAGGCAACGGAAAAGTCGATGAAAGAGATCTCCGGTGCGCTGGTGGCTATTGCGCTGGTGCTTTCCGCTGTCTTTCTGCCTATGGCCTTTTTCGCAGGCTCAACTGGCGTGATCTACCGGCAGTTCTCCGTGACTATCATAGCCGCCATGACCTTCTCTGTGGTGGTGGCGCTGACCCTGACGCCTGCGCTATGTGGCATGCTGCTGCGGCCAACAGCACCCCATCGCAAAGGCTTCTTTGGCGGATTTAACCGCTTTTATGCTGCCACCGAGCGTCAGTATCGTCACAAAGTGGTGAGAACGTTGCGTCGTCCGCTCATCATGGTGTCACTCTACGCCGCAATGGGCGTGGTACTGTTTGTCATGTTCACCCGACTGCCGGGTAGTTTCCTGCCGACTGAAGATCAGGGCAGCATTATGCTTCAGGCGACGTTGCCGGCGGGCGCTACGGCCAGCCGCACCGAGGCCGTCAATAAGCAGATCGTTGACTGGTTTCTGACGGAGGAGAAACAGAACATTGATGTGGTCTTTACCATCAACGGCTTTAACTTCAGCGGCGCAGCGCAGAATGCCGGTATGGCGTTTATCAAGCTTAAAAACTGGGACCAGCGACCCGGCAGTGAGAACTCTGCTGAAGCGATTGCCGGACGCGCCACCTATGCGCTTGCATCGATTCGGGATGCACAGATCTTTGCGCTGACGCCGCCGTCGGTGCCGGGGCTGGGGCAGAATAATGGTTTCACCTATGAGCTGCTGGCCAGTGGTGGCACTACGCGTGAGCAGCTGGGCAGCCTGCGCGATCAGCTGTTACAGAGCGCCGCACAAAGCCCGGATCTGATCGGTGTGCGGGCGAATATCCTGCCACAGACACCGCAGCTGCAGATTGATATCGATACCAGCAAAGCGGTGGCGCTTGGACTTCAGCTGGATGATGTGACCGACACGCTGACCAGCGCCTGGGGCGGAGCCTACATTAATGACTTTATCGATCGTGGCCGGGTGAAACGCGTTTATCTGCAGGGCGATGGTCAGTATCGCTCTGCGCCATCGGATCTGGATAAGTGGTACATCCGTAACAGTGAAGGCACCATGACGCCGTTCTCCGCATTTGCTTCGACCCGCTGGACCATGGGGCCGGAAAGTCTTAACCGCTACAACGGTTCTGCCTCCTATGAAATCCAGGGACAGAACGCCGAAGGCTTCAGCTCTGGTGATGCCATGAACACCATTGAGCGGCTGGCGAATGAACTACCGGCAGGCACGACGGGTGCGTGGAGCGGACTTTCGCTGCAGGAGAAGCAGGCCGGCGGGCAGTCGACCACGCTTTATGCGATCTCGATTCTGGTGGTTTTCCTCTGTCTGGCGGCGCTGTATGAGAGCTGGACGGTGCCGTTCTCCGTGCTGTTAGCGGTGCCACTCGGTGTACTGGGTACGGTGCTGGCCGTGGCGCTGCGCGGATTAAGCAACGATATCTACTTCCAGGTGGCGTTACTGACCACGGTCGGGCTGACGTCCAAAAATGCGATACTGATTATCGAATTTGCCGAGAATGCGGTGCGTCGGGGCAGTTCGCTGAGTGCTGCGGCGTTGCTGGCGGCGCGAACCCGCCTGCGACCGATTATGATGACCTCACTGGCCTTTATCGCCGGGGTGATCCCGCTGGCGGTGGCGACCGGTGCCGGTGCCAACAGCCGCATCGCCATCGGTACCGGTATCATTGGCGGCACGCTAGCGGGTACCGTGCTGGCTCTGTTTTTCGTTCCGCTGTTCTTTGTGCTGGTGAAGCACTACCTGACCCGGCATCGTGACGCAAAATAACCCTCTCAGCTCGTCTGTCGGACAGGACCGGCGGGCTGAAATTACGGCTCCTGCGACTGAAAATAAAGCGTTCCGTCAGACCTGCTATTCGGGTCACGAATAACGGAGAGGTGAAATAGCGTAAAAGTATTTAATGGCTGAGAGAGATAAGGGATGAACATCGTCGTGAATTCATTCAGAAGAGATGCCACTCCATGGCGTAAAACGTCCTAAAGCGCTTTATTCAGAATTACTTAGAAGGACGGCGACTAATCTTGCCTCCTTTCCGACCGGCTTCCCTGGCTTTTTCATGATCGTTTTTGAAATTGCCCCCACTGACCTTGCCTCCTGCACTGCCAGCTTCACTCGCACGTTCTGGATCGTTGGCAAAATTACCGGCACCACCTCTGTATTTCTGTTGTGTCATAGGAAGACCTCATATCAATGTTCCATTAGATAAAAAGGACTAGCTAGTCACACCAGGAAGCTTAGTCGACCGCTTCGTTTATGCAAATGCACAGCGTTAATACCTTGATAAGTCAGAGATTAAACTTCGGCTGCCCGTTCGCCGCAGCAGGGCAAAGACCGATGAACTACGCTTAAAGGCCTGACGAAAAAGGAGAATGCTATGAGCGACGCGACATTAATCGACACGCTTGAGTTTGGTTCTGACGAGCAGAAGCAGAAATATGAAATCTACGGCGATGATGCACAGACGCCCACTTTTGCTGTGATCTCACGACAGCAGGGCGATGGCTGGCAGAAACTGGAGGAAAAAATCAGCTTCGCCGCGCAGGATGAACAGCAGGAAGCGACGGGATCAATGGGCTACGGTTCCGGCGATACGCTGCCCGATTTACGCGATTTGCCTGCGGAAGCACGGGAGCGCTGCGAGCGGCACTGGCAGGAGCAGAGTGCATAATGATTAGAGCGCTGCTCATTTTTTAGTGGTGAAGTCGCCCGATGAAGAGAGATGCGTGGAGGCGGCAGAATAAACCTCTAAGCGCTCTCTTTTTCCGACAGCCACAATAAAAGAGACCCAGGTCCTTAAAAACGGATGAGTCTGCATCGCAAAAAGTAATCATCAGTCACCAGCACAGCTTTACATCTGCCCGCCAGAATCCTGTCCCGGCTTATTTTATGCTACTAAAATGTAACAACTTCATTCATTAAACCAACTGCAGCAATCGCTAAAGGTTTTCCCGCTGGTGGCGATAACCCAATGGCGTTGAGCGCGCCACTCAATGATGAACCCGGCACTCAGCGCCGAGTTCTGAACGCGAACGGACCTGCATTTAGCCCTCCTTCTACACACCAGAAAGCGCGAATTTAAGCGCAAGTTACTCATATAAAAGTGAAAATAATAATATGTCGATCATTAAGACGATCAAAAGACGCCTGCCTGTTGCCCGTCTTAGGCGTAGCAGCCAGCCAGCGAATGGCACCTGGGATTGTCGTGCATTGCCAGAGTCACTCTCCTCCATTGGTTTAAGCTCGCGCGCGGGCGGCATTCTGATGACATTTGTTCCGCCTGAAGCCGATTTTCAGCGGGTCAGCCAGGCCTGGCAGCGCTTTAACACCCCCGATCTGACGGTACTGACGCTTTGCTCCAATGGTGCGCTGAGCAGCAGCCGATCGCAAAGCACCTACTGTGATGGCAATGGCCCGGAAGGAAGCTATCTCTGGCTGCCCGACACGTTGATCGCCAGCCATGAAACGCACATTGTCGATCTGCATGTTGCCGATACGCAGACCGCCAGTCAGCGTATCACCGCCATCCAGCAGGAGCTGATGCGGTTACAGGTGCGGATGCCGCTCTCGGCCGATCGGACTTTTGCGATGATTTACTGCGACGGCCTGTCGGCGTCAGAAGGCTTTCTGATGCAGGCCTGGTATAACAGCGGGCGCTTCCCGTGCCTGGCGATTGGCGGTTCAGCCGGTGGCAAAATTACCTTTGATGGCACCTGGATTGGTGCGGGTGGCAGGGTGCTGCAGGGCAAGGCCGTCATCGTGTTCTGCCAGATAGCAGCAGGAAAATCCTTTGCACCGTTCAAAAGCCAGAACTTCACGCCACGCGAGCAGAGCTGGCTGATTGCTGAAGCCGATCCGATTGCGCGTACGGTCACTTCCGTGTTTAACCGCCAGGGACAGCAGCAGCCGTTTGTGGCGTCGCTGTGTGAGCATCTTAACTGCACCGAGGCGCAGCTGACTGAACGCCTGAAGGGGCTGACCTTTGGTGTCAAAGTCGGCGGCGAATACTTTATTCGCTCAATCGCCAAAATTGAATCGGGTGGCGTGCAGTTTTTCTGTGACCTTGAGTTTGGCGATCGGCTGTTCCTGATGGAAGAAAAAGACTTTAAACAGGCGACACAGCAGGAATGGCAGGCTTTTACCGCCCGGCACGGCAAACCCGCGGCGATTCTGATGAACGACTGTATCCTGCGTCGTGTCGGTAATGCCGATAAGCTGCACAATGCTCATTTCTTCAAAGGGATTGCCGCCGCCGGTTTTTCCAGCTTTGGTGAAATCCTGGGCGTGCCTATCAACCAGACGCTTTCTGCGCTGGTGTTTTTCAATCATGACGTCAAAGCGATGAGCCAGTTCCCGGTGGAGTATGCCGGCTATGCGGCCCATTACGCGCAGCGCGCGTTACGCCGCTGGGAAGCGTTGAACACCATTCAGACGCGGGTGCTGGATCGGGTTATCAACTATCAGCAGGCGCTGACGCCGCTGATGGAGGCGCTACCGGTACTCGAAACGGCGACGCACAGCCAGGGAGAAACGCTGAGCCTTGCAGAAAGCAGTATCCGTAACATCAGCAACATCGCCACTGAGAGTCAGCAGGCGCAGGGCCGGCTGGATGAAGGGCTGGACGATCTGGAAAAAATCTCGAATGGCATTAATGAGATTACACATGGCATCAGCAATATTGCTTTCCAGACCAACATCCTGGCGTTGAATGCCGCCGTCGAAGCAGCACGCGCAGGCGAGGCTGGCCGCGGCTTTGCGGTAGTCGCGGGTGAAGTTCGTCGTCTGGCACATTCGTCGAAAGAGCAGGCCGAAGCCACGGCGAGTAACATTGGCGAGGCGGTCACCACCATCTCACGTATCCGGCTGGTGGCGAGTGACTCGGCGCAGACGGCTGCACAGATGGCGGAGCGCAGTATCAGCGCGGCCGATACGCTGGCGGCCATGAATCAGCAGACCCGACATGAGCGCGCCGACATTGCGAAGCATCTCGGCAGCCTGCGTGAACTGACGCAGGGAATGGATGCGATGCAGGAAGCGGTCGCGCAGCTCAAAGTGTTACAAACGCTTTCCGGGGCGCAGGTTAAAGGCTGATTTATCAGCATAAAAGACAAAAAAGTGCGGTGTAAGCGTAACGGCCAGGCAAGGCAGGCTTTCAGTTGTTACACTTGTCGGTGATTAACCACGCAGAGGTACTAATGAAAATCAAAAGTTATGCAGCCATGCAGGCTGGCCAGGCCCTTGAACTCTATGAGTACGATGCCGCCGAACTGGCAGCCGAAGAAGTCGAAGTCCAGGTCGAATATTGTGGCGTCTGCCACTCAGATCTGTCGATGATCGATAACGAGTGGGGCATCTCTCAGTTCCCGGTGATTGCAGGACATGAAGTGATCGGCCGCATCTCTGCCCTTGGCGAAGCGGCTAAAAGCAAAGGTCTCTCAATCGGCCAGCGTGTAGGAATCGGCTGGACAGCAAAAAGCTGTCAGCACTGCGATGCCTGTATCAACGGCGAGCAGGTTAACTGTCAGCAGGGCAGCATCCCAACCATCATGAATAAGGGTGGTTTTGCCGAGAAGCTGCGCGCCGACTGGCAATGGGTTATCCCGCTGCCGGAAAAACTGGATGCGGCCAGCGCCGGTCCGCTGCTGTGCGGCGGTATTACCGTATTTAAACCGCTGCTGATGAGCAACATTACGGCGACCAGCCGTGTTGGCGTGATCGGTATCGGCGGTCTGGGCCATATCGCGATCAAACTCCTGCACGCGATGGGTGCCGAAGTCGTGGCCTTCAGCTCAACGCCGGATAAGAAGCAGTCGATTCTGGATATGGGTGCGGATGAAGTGGTTAACAGCCGTGATCCTGAAGCTCTGAAGAAGCAGGCGGGTCGTTTTGATCTGATCCTGAGCACCGTGGCAGTCGACCTGGACTGGAAACCTTATTTCGCCGCGCTGGCGCCTCAGGGTAAATTCCACACCGTGGGTGCCGTGATGAAGCCGATTGAAGTCAGCGCGTTTGATCTGATCCTGGGTGACAAAGCGGTAACCGGTTCATCAACCGGCTCACCAGGCCAGCTGCGTTCGCTGCTGCGACTCGCTTCGCGTGCAGATATTGCGCCACAGGTTGAGTTCTTCCCGATGTCAGACATCAATAAAGCGCTGGATCACGTCCGCGCCGGTAAAGCCAATTACCGTGTGGTTCTGAAAGCCGATTTCTGATGCGAACCTGAAATGAACATGCCGCAGCCTGCTGCGGCATTTTTTTGTCCTCATGTTGTCAGCCCTGATACTGAAAATTCGTTTCACACTCAGGTCATGCCCATTTTTCCATCACCCTCAGACTCCAGTCAGCGATACATTCAAAAGTGGCCCGAATCCATCGAACACTGTCCTTTGAGCCTGTCACGCGCAGGTCAGAAAGTGCCGTAAAGTGAATTTATCGCAGCCTGTAAGTCTGGCTGGTGTCAAAGAGACCCTTTGCGGAGCACAAAATGAAACTGACCCAGATTCGTAACGCCACACTGCTGCTGGAGTATGCAGGCAAAAAATTCCTGATCGATCCGATGCTGGCAGATAAAGACGCGTGGCCTGGCTTTGCCGGTAATGCCCGTCCCCATCTGCGCAATCCCATGGCTGAACTGCCTCTCCCGGTTGAGGCACTGCTGGCGGTAGACGCAGTGATTGTCACCCATACACATATGGACCACTGGGACGAGGCCGCGCAGCAGCTGATACCAAAGACGATGATGATCTATAGCCAGAATGAACGTGATGCAGCGCTGATTCGTTCGCAGGGTTTTGCACATGTTCGGGTGCTGCAGGATGAAAATCCGTTTGTTGACGGCCTGACGATCCACAAAACGGAGGGTCAGCATGGCAGCAATGCGTTGTATGCCGACAAAGTCATGGGCGATATTCTGGGCGATGCCTGCGGTCTGGTGTTTACCCATCCGTCCGAAAAAACGCTCTACATTGCCGGGGATACCGTCTGGGTTAAACCTTATGTCAGAACGCTGCAACGTTTTCAGCCTCAGGTCGTGGTAATCAATGCCGGCAATGCGACTAACGATCTCTATGGCCCCATTATTATGGGAAAGGAGGATACGCTGCGCACCCTCAATATTCTGCCTGAAGCGACTCTGGTGACTTCGCACATGGAAGCGATTAACCATTGTCTGCTGACACGCGCTGAACTGCGCGCTTACACCCTGGAACAGGGTATTGCTGACCGGGTACTAATCCCGGAAGATGGTGAAGCAATGACATTCTGAGCATCGTCGTCCTGAACCGGCACAGCTACGCGGTAAGGGCTAAATCATGCGTTTCATAAAAAGGGGATAAGATGACTGCTCTGAACGTCGCGGTGCTGGCAACGGCCGGTTTTAGTCCGTTTCATTTTTCAGTTCCCTGCATTCTGTTCGGCTCTGCTCTCCCGCAGCAGGGTCTGTTTCAGATTGATATCTGCGCAGAAAAAAAAGGCCCGGTGATCTCAGATATGGGGCTGTCAATCATGGTGGCAAACGGGCTCGGCCTGCTCGATCGGGCCGATATCATTATTGTGCCATACTGGCATAATCCGGCTGAAAAACCGTCGCAGGCGCTGCTGGATAAGCTGGTAGCTGCCTGGCAGCGTGGCGCAGAGGTGGTCGGACTTTGTCTGGGGACTTACGTACTGGCTTATGCAGGCCTGCTTGATCAGCATCGTGCTGCTACTCACTGGGAATTTGAGCGCGATTTCAGCGAACGCTTTCCACAGGTTCACCTCGACAGCAATGCCCTTTATACCCGGGACGATCGTCTGATCACCTCTGCCGGCACCGCGGCGGGTATCGACTGCTGTCTGGACATCATTCGTCAGCACTATGGCAGCGCTGTAGCGAATCGGGTAGCCAGGCGTATGGTGGTGCCGCCTTACCGTGAAGGTGGGCAGGCGCAGTTTATTGAGCGGCCGGTTCCGGAAACGATCCGCGACGGCAGGATCAATGCGCTGCTGGCCTCCCTGCGAGAGACTATCCATCAGCCGCAGGATCTCGACACCCTGTCACAGTCGCTTGGTATGAGCAGGCGGACGCTGACGCGCCATTTTCACAAGGCGACGGGCATGTCACTGGGTGAGTGGCTGACGGCTGAGCGTCTGCAGCATAGTCAGCAGTTACTCGAAACCACCGGTATCAGTATTGAAAGCGTGGCAGCAAGGGCAGGTTTTGATTCGCCTGTTTCATTCCGGCAGCGTTTCAAATCCCGGTTTGGCGTCACTCCCAGTGAGTGGCGCCGGACGTTTCGCGGTCCACAGCCGGAGATGAACAACGCGAGAGTTGCGGAAGATAATGTGTGATCCGGCAGGAATTCTTGCGACTAAAGCAGGAAATCATCCAGCGACTGGCCATTTTCAATCGCCGCCTTAATGACGGAGGGAGTACGGCCCTGACCCGTCCATTCGCGTACCTGACCATTTTCATCGGTGTAACGATATTTCGCCGGACGTTTCGCGCGTTTCTTTTTCCCGGATACCGTAATAGCATCGCTATTCACCAGTTCCGCCGGATTGATCCCTTCCTCCATTAACAGCTCATGATAAAAAGCCAGTTTCTCCGCTTTTTCACGGGCTTCTGCCGCTCGTGCGTTTTCCTCATCACGACGCTCATTTACCACGGTCTCTAATTTCTGGCGCAACTCTTCGAGCATATCCAGAGCCATATTGCGCGCCTCTGCACGAAGCGTGCGGATATTATTCAGGCTGCTCAGGTTCTTAGTCATAAAATTCCTCAAATACTCAAGTTAATCAATAAAGTGCAAATTATTCAGCCACCAAGGGTAACATTTACCTGCCTTAGAATTGAAGCTTAAATGTGGGTTAATTCGCTATAAATCCTGCATTATGGATACCGGTTGAGCCATTTAAGGAGAGGATTTAAGCAAATTATGCTGGTTTAATAGGGATTGTCATTATCGAAGCGGGATTGCGGGATTTGCATTCTTGCTTTTGACTAACTGTGCTTAAATCAGTCAACAGGGTTTATCAAGGACAGGCATGAAGTTTCGCCGTAAAAATGATGGTTCTGCGCCAGAAATTTCGCCGCTGCTGAGAAGCATTATGCTCTCAGGCGTATTGCTCACCGTGGCGGTAATTGGATTGAATCTTTGGACGCTGCGGGAAGACTGGAATGAAACCGTCCGTAAAGCTGAGGATACGGCCGTGAATCTTTCACTGTCGCAGGCGCGTCAGGCTGACGATACGTTTCTGCAAACCGAACTTTCATTGCGCGAAGTGCAACGCGAGCTTGAAAAGCAGCTCGCCACCACCGGCGCAGAGGGTAAGGCGCTGAGTCAGACAATGCATCTGTTGCAGAGCCGCCTGCCGCAACTTCACGGCCTGTTCTACTATGATGAGCGGGGCCGATGGATAGCGACCTCGATGAGCAGAATACCGCCAGGCGTTGATAATTCCGATCGTGAGTATTTCGATTATCATCGCGCCAGCCCGCGCAATAACCTGCATATCGGCCCGGTCATTCGCAGCCGTACTACGCACGAGCTGGTCATTCCGGTTACCCTGCGCGTCAATGATGCTTACAACGGTTTTAAGGGTGTTTTGCTCGCCACCATCAAAGTGGACTACTTTCGCCGTTTCTATAGCTACTACGAACTCAGCGATGGGGATGTGCTGGTGCTGATGCTGGCAGACAGTACGGTCCTTTACGCCCGGCCAATGCCCGATAGCTATATCGGCAAAAATCTTTCAGTGAGTTCGCTGTTCATGAAGATCCTGGCGAATTCGGATAAAGGGAGCGGTCAGTGGACGGCTGCGCTTGATGGTAAAAAACGCATCTTCGGCTTTGTCCGTTCACAGCGATATCCGCTGGTGGTAGCCGCGGGTTACGACAAGCGAGCGCTGTTTAACCACTGGCTAAAGAGCTGGGTACAGGATTTGATTCTGAGCCTAGCTCTGCTACTTGTTATTCTTTTACTGGGTACGTTTGTGCTGCGTCAGGCGCGCCATACGCTGCGTTATCAGCGTGAACTGACACGGTTACGTGATGAGCTGACTGCAGCGAATCGCTCCCTGGAAAATCAGGCACAGAGTGACGGGCTGACAGGAGTGGCTAACCGTCGCCATTTCGACCACATGCTGACAGAAAGCCTGCTGAATGCGGAACTGAGTGGCCTGCCCGTGTCACTGATCCTGTTTGATATCGACTATTTCAAACGTTACAACGACACTTATGGCCATGTTGCCGGTGACGACTGCCTGAAAAAAGTCGCCACCGTTCTGAAGCACGCCGCCCGGCGCAAAAACGAGCTCACCGCCCGCTATGGCGGCGAAGAGTTTGCCATCATTCTGTCTGAACAACCGCTGTCCACTGCAGTAGACCTGGCGGAGTCCATCATCGCAGCCGTTAATCGGCTCGCTATTCTGCATATGACTACTGAGCTGCCGCAAAAGCACGTCACCCTGAGTGCTGGCTGTGCCATGTATTTCGCTACTGATTTACAGCATGGGAAACAGGGGCTTATAAAGCGCGCGGATGAGGCTTTGTATCGTGCGAAACGGGCAGGGCGCAATCGGGTAATGTGTGAAGAACGTCCGGCTAAGCACGCATGATGAAATTCTGAACTGCCCTGTGGCACGATGATCGCTCAACTTCAACAGGGAGCGATCATGTCAGACGATACCGGTTCCACTCATCTTGCACTGGTACGCGATTCAGTAAAGAGCGTGGATTTTTATCGCCGTTATGCCGGATGCGGGTAATACATCGGCGAGAATCGGGCGTTGCGGACGCGCAGAAAATCGCATGGCTGTCAGAACTGACCGGACCTTTTGCTCTGGTGCTGGTGCAATCAGATAACAGTAACAGTACGCCGCTGGGGCCTTTTGGTCGTATTGGCTTAGCCTGCGGCCGTCGCGAAGAGATAGATGAACAGGTGGCAATTTCGCGTCGCGAAGGGGTATTACGCAGCAGTCTGAAATAACCGTTAGTTACCGGGCATTCTTTGGCGACCCTGATGGTAATACGCCCGAACTTTCATTTGGCCAGCAGAACGGGTTGGAAATCATCATCGCACGTGTTTCCCGGTCTGTTGTAAATTGATAAAACGGCTAAGGTAAGTGAATGAAACCTTTTATCTGCAACGAAATTGCGCAGAGCATTTCGGAAATTACATTCAGGTTAGTGTCTGTGCATGATTGTGTATAAAGATGGATAAGCAGCGTATGTACAGGCAGGGGAGTATGAAGTTAGTGTTTTTCGTCTGTTGCTGATAAAGAACCGCCTGAGCAACGTCAGGCGGTTCTCATCCAGGCATCCTGAATTAGATCAGAAAATCGTCCAGCGATTTACCTGCATCGATGGCTGATTTAATCGCCGAAGGGGTACGGCCCTGACCTGTCCACTGCTTAACGTCACCATTCTCGTCGGTATACTGATATTTAGCCGGACGAGGCGCACGTTTTTTCTTCTCAGCGGGAGTAGTCGGCATACCATTTAACAGTTCGTTAGGGTCGATACCTTCCTGCAACAGTAATTCACGGTATTTTGCCAGCTTCTCAGCTTTTTCACGATTAGCCGCTTCAGAAGCCTGAGCTTCTTCACGTCGCTCACTGACCACAACCGACAGTTTTTCCAGCATTTCTTCCAGGGCAGCAAGGTCAAGCTCGCGAGCATTTGCGCGGAGGGTACGGATATTATTCAAGCTGTTGAGAGTGTCACTCATCAAAGTCACCATAGTCATGTTCAGATAATAAAAATACAGAGCGGATTCACGCTGATGCTTTTCGTCGGACCTGCTTTTCTTAAAATGCTTGCCTTCGAAGAATCATAATACAGAACCAATAGTTCAACCTTAACATATTAATCTGTTTCTGAGAGAGTTGAAACTCTATTTAACGCATGCTGGTTAAACAAAAGTAAATTTACGCCATTTTTTTACTCACTTCACTCAAATGGCTAAAACCCGTATTACCTGAGACGTGGGGGGTAATTTAGCAGGGTTATGGATTAATCGTGCTGGTTTTTGTGCAGTGTCAGCGGAGTCGCTTCGCTATTCGCATGCTTTTCCTGAGAAAGAGGATAACGTCAGCTGCAAAGCTCACACGCAGCTACTGCTCAGAGCAATGATGCTGTGCGTAATTTCGCTGTAAAAATCCTGCTATGAATTATTTCGCTAATTTATTGTCAAAAAAGCTGATTCAGCATCATAGTGGTAAGTTCATGATAATAGTTTAATTTATTTATACCTCCCTGTTTTTTTCAGGAACGTAACATAACGCATAGCAGTGCTGCGAAATTGTCTGCCGATTGGTTTAAATATGCGTGAAAAATGCCGTGCACTCACACAGATGGATACGGGTTAAGCAGAATCATCGCCTGCCTGCTGCCATTAAAATGATTATTTACGGTAATAATTACCCTTTGTTCATTCAGCGTCTGCAGCTAATAAGCCCACGACATGCTGTGGATTCAAGCCTGAATGCCATTTTTCTCCAGGATTATTGCTTAAGTCTCATTAAATCAATCATTTATTTGCACAATCCCGGCCAGTTTTATAAGTGGTTTGACAACCTCTTCTTTTTTCAAGTCCACCACGTAACGTATAGATGAACAGAGTAATCAATAACCGGCCTGACCAGTGCGGGTATGAACTGCGCTGGACTGTTGCCTGGTGTAATTAACCCTGTGGATTTTCACTTATGCAGGGTTCATTCTGAGGTTGCAGAGCAACGCAAGTTTAAATAGTTGCTAATGATAAATTTGCACTGTAAATCCGTTCTGGGGTTAGGCGGGTAAGGACAGGCATCCGCATTGCCTGATCTGAACACCATGCACGTAGCTATCGCAGAGATGGGGAGGAATTACCGCAGGCTAAGCTACACTTGACAACTGATGCGTTTACGTCAGCGCGATGATTACTTCTGCAGAGGTCTGAAGTGTTTAAAGGCAATAAAAAGTCATTACCTGTTCGTTACTGTAAAACCTGTAACAAACCGATGTCATGGCGTAAAAAGTGGGAGAAGTGCTGGAATGAAGTTTTGTATTGCTCAGAGCGTTGCCGGCGTCAGCGTTCTGCGCAGCATAAAGATGATGCAGAAATAAACGCTGAGTGGAACAAGTAAAACTCACAGGAAAAGGCCAGGTTTTTGACCTGGCCTCACAGACCGCTATTGCTGAACCTCAATCTGTTGCCAGCCTTTTTTAAACATGCAATCTTTCACCAGTATCTCGCGCTGACTTTCATTGGCGTCACTGGTTGAGTAGTCGGTATCAGTCGTTTTATATTTACTGTCTTTCGAGGTGTATTTACCGCTGACGATATTATCAGGCGGTAAATCCCGCAGCGCCTGAGCCTGACAGGCTGTTTCCGCTATGGTTTCCTGCTGCTCAGATGCATCGGGCTTAACCCATTTGTATTGCACGCATCCGGTCAGACAAAGAGTGAACAACATCAGCATTAGAGGTTTCATCATCTGTTTCTCAGCAATACCCGCCAGCGTTCAGGCAAGTTGTTCAGTAAAGAAGCCAGTCTGATTATCTGAATAGGCTTCCTCACCAGCCAAAAAGAAATTTTTATCTGACATTAAAATGTCAGACCGCCACCGATGTAGGGACCATCGATCAGCGTATGACCCGGACGTCCATCTTTACCGTCGACACCCGCGTAACGGTAGCCCACTTTTAAAACCAGCGGACCCAGAGGTGACCAGCTGACGCCGGCGTTTGCTTCCACAAAATTCTTAACGCTGTTGGTCAGCTGTTCCGGCGCGGAATACCCTTCACCATAAATCGCAAAATCTGCAGGCAGATTGAGTTTCACACCGCCTCCGACAGGAAATGCGACGCCGTTATCCCCTTTTTTGCCACCGATATAAGTCGCTTTCACGCCAGCGGTCAGCATCACAGGACCGATTTCCAGGTTATAACCGGTACCCGCCTGACCAATCTGCACACCATCTGCCGTATTTTTGATCCACTGGCTGTCCAGATAGAGTCCGCCGGATGAACGGCCAATTTCAGCATCCAGTGCAGAGGTGTTTTTACCTTGTTCAGCATTCAGGCCAATGGCCATTGCAGATGAAGAGATACACAGCAGTAAGCCAAGGCTAATTAAGGAAATTTTCATTGCTTATTTCTTCCACATCAGGAAATTAATCAGGATCGTTGCTTAAAAGGATTTACTTTTGCACCATTTCTTTAACATCGCGCTGCTGCAACTGATGTATGTTTCCGTCTGCATCTTTATAGGAGAGCATGCCGGTTTCTTTATCCCTGACGGGTTTACCCTGCGTCGTTATCATGTGGCCGTCATTGGTCGAGATGACATAATTGCCAGAGCAGGCGGAAATGGACATAACTGCAGCCATCATCACGAGAGCGAAGGCGAATTTTCTGCCATGTTTGAAAGAGGTCATTTTACTTTCCAGTCGTTGTTCTTTAAGAAGATGCGGCATTATTAGCTGTGTTTGTTAAACGATATGATAACAATCAGGGAGTCCCGCGCCGAATGCGTAAAAAAATGATCTGGATCATTTTCACAGGATACTCAGGGGATTGTTAAAATTCTTCTCGTTATTTGAAAGGTTAAGGCATTAAAAATGCTGCGCCAGCAATGCTGGATTTTTAATGATGCCATTTCCGCTGAAGTTATTGGGATTTAAACCGCAATTTAACAACGACTCCCTGATGACGTGATAATTTCATGTTTCAAATTATATATTGTGGCTTTGGATCGCTTCGCTATAGTAAACCGGCAATATCACTCTGATTAGTCTGTTTTAACAAGGATTTAATATGGCTATGAAAAACACGGTTGTCGCTTTGATATTTATCACGTCACCATTAACAGTATTTGCAGCAACTAATTCCTGCAAAGATCAGCTGGCAGATATTTCAGCAAAAATTGAGGTGGCCAAAAGCCAGGGGAATAGCGCTGAATTAGCTCGACTTGATATTGCCCGTGATAAAGTTGAGACCTATTGCACTGATGAACGTCAGGCAAAGCGTGCCTCTCATGAGGTCAGTAAACGCGAGATGAAGGTTAAAAAGGCAGAGCTTGAACTTCAGGAAGCTCAGCAGGAGCTGGCTGAAGCCGAAGCGGATGGCCGCAGCGATAAAATCAGGAAAAAGAGTACCAGGGTAGAAGAGAAGAAACTGAAGCTTGAATCTGCAAAAATGGAGTTAAAAGAAGCTGAGGCTGATGCTCAGAGACTGAATTAAGATCCGTTAATTCTCAGGCTTACGCTGTGAGCCTGAGAAAATTGCATTCATCGCTGCCTGTATCACTGGCAGGCTTTTACAACCCCATTCTTTATAAGCGTCACAATGCGATGCATGGCAGTTAACGCCTTAGTATTCTGCTTACGCAGGCAGGTCATGACGCCATTCACTGCTTCTTTCACCTGTACCTTCCGCTGGAGCGGTTTATGACAAACCCATTAGGTAGCGTATTGCAGTTGCGTTACACCAGCGTTCATGAGGCATAAAAAAACCACTCAAAAGAGTGGTTATAAGCAGTACAAAATACTTCAATGAGCAAAGCTGCGATACAGAATAAATTAATGCTGGGACATATCTGTGCCAGAAAAGGATAGCCGTTAATATGCAGGCGGGCTAAGTGATTTGTGCGGAAGGATGAATGGGTTAATTATAAACATTGTCATATTGCATAAGGTGTTAATTACAGCGAGTTCGTTAAAAGGTTTTTTTGATGGCTTTTTTCGAAAGCAACACTAATTTAACTTTGGTTGCCATTTTGATGGTTTTATAGCGTGCTCACATTACTGGTGATATTTTCAAAACACGCGCAGACAATAAAGCTTCTTAAGATCCCGTTAAGATCTGCGATGTAAATTACCCTGGAAATTTAACGGAGATAAAAATATGAAAAAGATTATATTAGCGGTGTTATTAGCAGGTATGAGTCTGGGTGTTTCTGCGCAGGAAGGATTTATTAATCCGGCAGGGCAGGGTTCTTCACAGGGTGGTTTTAAAGGCCCGACACCGGGTGTCGCTTCAGTCGCCCAGGCTAAAACACTGCGGGATGATGCATGGGTTGTTCTGGAAGGCAATATCATCAGACAGGTTGGGCATGAGCTTTACGAATTTAAAGATAGTACCGGAACAATTTATGTCGATATCGACGATAAGCGCTGGATGGGACAATCATTGTCACCCGCTGACAAAGTGCGCATTGAAGGCGAAGTCGACAAAGACTGGAACAGCGTTGAAATTGATGTGAAAACTGTTCGTGTCATGAAGTAACCTGTATTTACCACTGATATGGCAGTGACCTGAAGCCGGGCCACTGTCTTTTTTATAATGCACATTCCCAGGCGGATATTCTAAGGTAAGCGATAAATATCTACGGAACCTGCCCGGCAAGATAGCGATGACAAAATCTTCAAGGCTTAACACCGGATTAGACAGTGGATTCACTGCTTAAAAAAGCTGGTGCAGAGTCAGTTCTGAAAGAATTATATATTAGTTACAACACACTTCTGTGCTGGCAGCTGAATCGCCGGTTTTCCTGTGAAGTATGCGCGTTTTAGTCAAAACTAACCGAGCTGTTCTGAAAATCCAAGTGCTCATTGGCAAGCCGCCCCGCACGGCCCAAAGGGCCGTAATTGTTGTTTTAGCTTAATTGAATGATGTAACTAAAAAGCTATTCTGTTACGGGCTTTATAAACACCAAAACAGAATGACATCCCTTCTGCTGACCAGCTCGCTTTTTGTCTGAGCTCGTATCGAATGAACACACCGGCAGGCGAGGCGTCAGATGGTGAAAATATTGCTCTCACCCGGGTACAAGACAAAGACGGACTTCTGAACCCTCTCCGGTAATCCACGAGTTAACTGCCTGTTGAGCTGTTGTTGACAATAACAGCGGTTTTCCCCTACCTGTGCGATCCCAGATCAAAAACCGAAACGCTTATCATTTATAAAATGATAGCTTCTTTATCAGAGGCAGAGCGTCGTATGGCAATTAACATGGGTAGCACTTACCGGATTCTTGGTTATCAGCCATCGGTAAATACCGCCTGGCGGCAGAAATTACTGACAATGGGCATGCTGCCTGGGGCAGTGGTGGAGGTTATTCGCGTGGCACCTATGGGCGATCCGGTCCAGATTCGTACCCGCCGTGTCAGCCTGGCAGTGCGACAGCGTGATCTGGCCGACATCATTCTGGAGGAGATCGTCTGATGAAAAAGATCACCATCGGGTTGATAGGCAATCCCAACACCGGCAAAACCACGCTGTTTAATCAGCTGACCGGTGCCCGCCAGCGGGTCGGTAACTGGGCTGGCGTCACGGTTGAACGTAAAGAGGGCCAGTTCTTTACTGCACAGTCTGACGTCCGGCTCATCGACCTGCCTGGCACTCGCTCGCTGACTACGCTATCCGCTGAAAGCTCGATTGATGAGAGCATCGCCTGTCAGTATCTCTATCAGGATCACGCCGATGTGGTGATTAACGTCGTTGATGCCTCCAGTCTGGAAAGTAATCTGTTCCTGACCTTTCAGCTGCTTGAGCTCGGCGTACCCTGTATTATCGCCCTGAACATGCAGGATATTGCCGCAAGCCAGAACATCACTATTGATGCCGCAGCGCTGTCAGCCCGCCTGGGATGTCCGGTGGTTTCACTGACCTCAACCAAAGGCGACGGTATCGCTCAGCTAAAAGCACTGATTGACCAACCGCATATTTATCGCGCTCCGGAAAGGGTGCAATATCCGGCTGCGATTGAAACTGCGATTGAGCAGCTCAGCCTGCAGATGTCCGCGACGCTGGCTCCGCAGAAAAGATACTGGCTGGCATTGCAGTTGCTGGAAGGCGATATCAACAGCCAGAAACTTTGCCCGGAACTGCTTCCATCCCTGCTTGAGATTATGCAGCGGGCGGGCGGCGATACGGGTGTACAGATTGCCGATTATCGCTATCGTGCCATTAACGCGGTCTGCGCAGCCGTCAGTAACATTCATCAGGCCATCCCGGCCAGTCTTACCCGCCAGATTGATAACATTGTGCTGGACCGCTGGCTGGGCATTCCGATATTCCTGGCAGTGATGTATGTGATGTTTGTGCTCTCAATTAACATTGGTGCCGCGTTTCAGCCACTGTTCGACGGCAGTTCGGTGGCGATATTCATTCATGGCGCACAATGGCTGGGATATGTCTGTCACTTCCCGGCCTGGCTGACGGTGTTTCTGGCGCAGGGTCTCGGCGCCGGCATCAATACCGTGCTGCCAATCATTCCACAGATTGGCCTGATGTTCCTGTTCCTCTCTTTCCTTGAGGATTCAGGTTATATGGCGCGCGCCGCCTTTGTGATGGATCGACTGATGCAGTCACTGGGCCTGCCGGGAAAATCTTTTGTGCCGCTGATTGTCGGCTTTGGCTGTAATGTGCCGGCGGTAATGGGTACGAGGACGCTGGACACGCCACGTGAGCGTCTGCTTACAGTTCTCATTGCGCCTTTTATGTCCTGCGGCGCGCGGCTGGCAATCTTTGCGGTGTTCGCCGCGGCATTCTTCGATGCTCACAGCTCCAGCCTAGTATTCTCCCTCTATCTGCTGGGCATTGCAGTGGCGATTGCGACCGGACTGGTGCTCAAGCATACCCTGCTGGGTGGCGAAGCTTCACCGTTTATCATGGAGTTGCCGGTCTATCACCGGCCTCATCTTAAAAGCCTGCTACTGCAGACCTGGCAACGGTTGAAAATGTTTGTAGTGCGTGCCGGTCAGGTCATCATCCTGGTGAGTATGCTGATTGGTGTGCTGAGCAGCTTTGCATTCAATGGCCAGCTGGTTGATGACATAAACTACTCTGCGCTGGCGGCGACCAGTAAAGCCATCACGCCTGTGCTTCTGCCAATCGGAGTGACGCAGGATAACTGGCAGGCGACAGTGGGGCTGGTGAGCGGCATTATGGCAAAAGAGGTCGTGGTCGGTACGCTTAACAGCCTTTACACCACGGAGGCGATTCAGAGCAGCGTATTTGATCCGCAGGCTTTTAACCTGGCGGATGAATTGAAAGAGGCGCTGACGGAGACCTGGGCGGGCCTGACGGCTGCATTCAGAATTGATGCGCTGGCCCATCCCATCGATGCCAGTAAAGGCGATGGTGAGATGGCATCCGGTTCGATGGGCGTGATGTCAGCCAAGTTTGGCAGCGGCTTTGCCGCTTACAGCTACTTAATCTTTGTCCTGCTCTACGTTCCCTGTGTCTCAGTCATGGGTGCGATCGCGCGAGAGGCCGGGAAAAAATGGATGATGTTCTCATTCTTATGGGGGCTTAATATCGCCTATACCATGGCGACACTCTTTTATCAGACCGTCACGTTTAACGAGCATCCTGCATTCAGTGCAGTCTGCCTGATAAGTGTGCTGGTGCTGAATGGAATCATCCTGCTGACACTGCGTAAAGCGGGAAACAGGGTGCAGGCAATACCGGTTATGCTCACCGAGGAAAATAGGGGTTGTCGCGGCTGCCACGGAAGCTGTGATAAACAGAAAGGCTTCGCGCAGTAACGATAAGCACCGATGCTATCCGTTGCGATGCTGATTTATCAGCGACGCTGCGGATAGTTACGCGATCGTCCTGTAACTGACAGTGATCGATCAGAAACATCAGTGAAGGGTGTTGGTTAATCTCGCCTGGCACACCGCGCGTTTCGGCCATTCCTTTTAAACTGGCAGCGGCTGCCACAGAGACAGATTCGCAGCAGGTGGTATGGCAGCACCAAGAAAGCAATGAAATCAGCCGTCTGAACCCGGCACAGACTTACAGCAGCGATAATCCGTACCGGCTTACACACAGGCTGTCCACTTTTTCTGTGGATAACTCTGGCCTGAAAACCGACAAAACTCGCGCTTTATGAAGCCATCAGCCGGGAATATCAGGTTCCGCATATTGTTCCATGAACTCCACCATAGCGCCTTTATGCGCATCCACATGACGGATATAACGCATTAGTGTCTCCGGTTTTTTCCAGGTGCCTTCCTGCATGATGCGGGCGACAGGATAGCCTTTATCTGCCATATCCTGAGCTGCGCCCACCCTGGCACTGTGGCCACTCCAACCGGTATAGCGATTCTTGTTAGCCTTTATTGCACTGCCTTTTCCAGCCGTTCGCCAGGCTCGATTAAAAATCTGTTCCAGTGCCCGGGTACTCATCGGTTTTTCTGTAATCAGCACCCGGCCTGAACGGTGCACGGCATTGAACAGCCAGGCATCAGGCTGACCGGAAAGGCCGGACGCCTCGATCCACTCTTCAAGTCGCCGGGTTGAATGAGCGCTGAGCGCCTTGATCAATCCGCCAGTCTGCACAAGGGTTTTTGTCCACGCCACATCCAGAATGATACGACCATCACCGGCACGCATCACATCACGCACCCGCAACCGTGACAGTTCACTGATACGCAGTAGCGTTGCATAGGCGACATGCAAAAAAGCCAGATCACGAAGCACCTGGAGATTGTCAGAACCTGACCACTGTTTATCCAGTACCATCAGGTCTGTCAGCCTGAAGGGCACGGCCTGGCCTGCACGCTCGCCATTCACAACGGCAACCCGGTTAATCTTCTTCATGGTACGGAAAACCAGCGGAGAACCATTCGGCACAGGCAAGCCGGCGTTACGGTGTAACATCGAAATCAACGCTGCATGGGACGTGACGGTCGAAGAAGCCCGTCCGCTTTCAGCCAGAAAAG
The DNA here is from genome assembly GCF_016658625.1 of Pantoea sp. S62. Classification (NCBI taxonomy): domain Bacteria; kingdom Pseudomonadati; phylum Pseudomonadota; class Gammaproteobacteria; order Enterobacterales; family Erwiniaceae; genus Pantoea; species Pantoea sp. S62. The sequence goes on from NZ_JACVVI010000012.1 coordinate 129,815, forward strand.
AGAGATAGTCACGCAAATCCTCTGCGCTCATCGGCAGAAAAGTACGCTGGTTATCTTCTGACCACTGATTGCAGATTCGCATGACGCTAAGCAGCTGTCGCCAGGTATTGGGGGAAAAGGCCTCTTTGTCCTGGACGAACTGTCTGAGCCGTTCGGTGATATCACTGTTCCGGTTCACCGTCAGACGGGTTAACGGCACTATCTCACTCATCTTTGCTCGCTTATTAATCAGAAAACGCGATGATCGCGCTACGTGAATTCTGAGAATTCAGCAGGGGGATTACCGGTCAGAATTTACGTAGCGTTGCCATTTTGCAGCCTTACCTTTGCTGCCCATTATCATAACCCGTCAATTTTCCTGTGTCATGACTTCGTATAAGAACAATTATACGAAGTTATAAATCCATAGTCTTTCGGCAAGATCTTTGCCGACCGGTCTGGCGCAGAATCGTGTGGGGTAGGCTGTCATCCTGACCACGCATTTACCGGTTGCGTTAGCATAAGGACACAGGCTGTGCAGAGCATGAGATTTGAACCAGACGTCTGAATAACCCTTCTCAACTTCAGCTTAATAAAATTACTCACTTAAATAATGGCAATAGTGAATTGAATTGATAAGACGCTTTTCAATGGCTCATAAATAATCGAACACGAAGCTCGCCTGAAAATAAACCAGAAAAGATCCCAAATGATATTCACGTTCCGGACGAGCATGACCATTATTTATCGTTAGCCTGTAAGTTGAGCAGATTTTCCCACCATTATCTTTATTGTCACGAACTGATAACCCCACATTCCTACTATCAGAAAGTGTTCTGAAAGCATTTGTCAGAATAAAAAACTAAATATTAATACTTTAAAGATTTAAATATCACTTTGCAATTACAAGCCGCTATCCTGCACTCCTGAATATGGGAAGCAGTGACACCCTTTTATCCGCTTTTAATCAAAATAAGACGGACAGTTAATGAACTGACCGAAGCAGATTAATAATGAATCAGATGATATAGGGGTCATTGAGAACTAATCAATTATGCGCATTTTTATGCCGGCGTCTGAAGTAACACCGGCATTCATCAGGGTAAAAAGAGGATTTTTTCATGAAAAAAAGTTTATTATCGCTGTGTCTTTTAGGTCTTTCCTGCGCGCCGGCTATTACACTGGCACAACAGCCGGTTAGCTGTGTCAAAGCGTCTGAGCAGGATGTAGCCAGCCTGTTTGATACCTGGAATAATACGCTGGCAACCGGCGATGCGACTAAAGTCTCTGAGTTATATGTCAGCGATGCCGTGCTGCTGCCAACTATTTCAAACCATGTGCGCCTGACAGACCAGGAACGCATTGACTATTTCAAAGACTTCCTGAAAAAAGCTCCGAGCGGTAAAATTGATTCCCGCACTATCCGGATTGGCTGTAATAAAGCGATTGATGCCGGCGTTTATACCTTTACCTTCAAAGATAATACGCACGTCACTGCACGTTATACCTTCACTTACGTCTGGGATGGCAAGGGCTGGAAAATCTCAACGCATCACTCTTCAGCTGTGCCAGAGCCAGTGAGCAAGTAATATTCTTTCACATTAGTACCGACTTTTTAAAATCAGCCTCTGAATATTTCAGGGGCTAATTTTTATGGTCAAAAAATATTTTTATTGCCTCAGCCAGAAATACCTGAAAAAGCCAAAGCCATATTATGAATTAGCTTTGCGAATATTGTAATAACCACGCTATTTACTTCGTTCTGACCAACTGCCTATTATCGCTTTCATCGTAAATAAATGTGACGCGCTCAATATCAGCCAATCTGCTTTGACGCCTGTCTCTTTTTCCGGAAGCGCTATGAAACTCATCTCAGATCCTCCCGAGACTTGCCTGGCAGCCGTCATTACCCGACGCGATCAGGCTATTCAGGCTGCCCATTCGCTGGCTGAACAGGCGAAACCTGGTGCCATTGAACGCGATCAGCAACGACTTTACCCCCGCGACCTTCTCGACAGGTTTACCCGGCTCGGACTGGGCAGCATCAGTGTTCCACGCCACTTTGGTGGTGGGGGACTGGATTTTCAGACAGTGGCGGAGGTATTCCGCATCATCTCAGCCAGCGATCCCTCTCTGGGCCAGATTCCGCAAAATCACTTTGGTCTGATTCAGTTCATTCTTGGCGAAGGCAACCCGCAACAACAGACAACATTGCTGCAGGCGGTGGTCAGTGGCAAACGGCTGGGCAATGGGGGCCCCGAGAAGAACACCCGTCATACGCGGGACATTCAGGCACGGCTGGTCAGTGACGGTCCGGAACACCGTCTGACCGGAGAGAAATTCTATTCTACCGGTGCATTGTTCGCAGACATTCTGGTGACCACCGCTCTGCAGGAGAGTGACCAGCCTGCAATGGCTTTTATCCCGCTGCCTGCCAACGGCGTAGAGATTATTGATGACTGGTCAGGCATGGGTCAGCGTACCACGGCCAGCGGCACAGTAAGGCTTGATCGGGTTGCCGTAGATCCTGCATTGCTTATCCCCTTGCCGCCAGAAGAAAAACCGACCCTGCGCGGGGCTGTCTCGCAACTGATTCAGGCGGCGATCGATGCCGGTATCGCTCAGGGCGCGCTGGACGATGCGCTGGAGTTTGTCCGCAGCAGCTCACGCCCCTGGGTGGACGCAGGCGTGGAGCGCAACGCTGACGATCCCTACATCCTTGCTGACATCGGTCGTATCAGTACTGAACTGAGCGCCGCAAATGCCCTACTGCGCCGGGCCGCAAAGGTGCTTGATTCACTCGATCAGCAGGCACTGACAGCGGAAAACAGCGCAGCCGCCTCTATTGCCGTAGCGGAAGCCAAAGTACTGACCACTGACATCGCGCTGCGTGCCAGTGAAAAACTGTTGGAGTGGGGCGGCAGTCGCGCCACGCTCCTGCAGCATGGGCTGGATCGCCACTGGCGCAATGCGCGCACTCACACGCTGCACGACCCGGTGCGCTGGAAAACACACGCTATCGGCAATTACTACCTCAATGCGATCTACCCCGCGCGTCATGCATGGATTTAAGGAGAAAGAATGAGTCAGGTTCAGCCCAAACAGCACGCTTCCCCTATTCGCAGCGAGCAGCATGCGCTGGAAGTGGCTGCGCAACTGGCGCAGCAGTTCCGTGAGGGGGCCACAGCGCGAGATCGTGAACGTGAACTGCCGCATTCCCCTCTGCAGACCCTGTTTCAATCAGGATTAGGGGAGATTACCGTGCCGCAGGCGTACGGAGGCATTGCCGTATCAACCGCCACACTCGTCTCTGTGATCACGCTAATTAGCGAGGCTGATGCAGCGATTGGTCAGGTTCCGCAAAATCATTACTACGCGCTGGAAGTGCTGCGCGTTAACGGCAGTGAATCACAAAAACAACGGTTGTATCGGGAAGTCCTGACAGGCGTGCATCTGGGCAATGCGCTGGCAGAGTTCTCCTCCCGTGCCGCACATCAGCGGACCACGCAGATTCGGTGCAATATTCTCAACGGCAGCAAGTTCTACGCTACTGGTGCGCTGTTTGCTGACCGCATTCCCACGGCAGCGCGCGATGAAGAGGATAAAGAACAACTGGTATTTGTGCCACGTCATCAGGCGGGTGTGACCGTTATTGATGACTGGAGCGGGTTTGGTCAGCGCACTACAGGCAGCGGCAGCGTCCTCTTCGAAAACGTCAGGGTGGATGCTGAAGATGTGGTGCCGTTTCAGACAGCATTTGAGCGGCCGACGACCGTCGGCCCTTTTGCGCAGATTATGCACGCCGCTATCGATCAGGGAATTGCACGCGCCGCATTTAACGACATGCTCGACTTTCTGCGCCACCGTGCCCGACCCTGGCCCGACAGTGGGGTAACGCGTGCCACTGATGACCCCTTAACGCTCGATCGCACCGGACGTCTGGCGGCGCGACTGAGCGCCGGTGACGCCCTGTTAGCCGAGGCAGGGGCAGCCATCGACGCCGCGCAACAGCAGTCTGACGCCGCGACGGTGGCGCTGGCCTCGGTGGAGGTGGCCAGAGCGCGTGCCTGGACCACAGAAGTCTCACTGGAAGCGGCTAATTTGCTGTTTGAACTGGGCGGTTCACGCGCCAGCCTGCGTGAATATAACCTTGATCGCCACTGGCGTAACGCGCGCACCCATACCCTGCACGATCCGGTACGCTGGAAATATCCCGCGATAGGGAATTACCTGCTCAATGGCGTGCTGCCACCGCGCCGGGGCACGCTATGACTCAGAAACAGGTTCTGCTCAACGCGTTTAACATGAATTGTGTCGGCCATATTCATCACGGCATGTGGACGCACCCGGAAGACCGTTCAACCGAGTTCAATACGCTGGCCTACTGGACTGATCTGGCACGCCTGCTGGAACGCGGACTGTTCGATGGACTCTTTATTGCGGATATTCTGGGCGTCTATGACGTTTATCAGCAGGGTATTACGCTAACGGCACGCGAGTCGATTCAGTTACCGGTCAACGATCCGCTGATGCTGGTTTCGGCTATGGCGGGCGTCACGCAGCATCTTGGCTTCGCCGTGACCGCGAATCTCAGTTATGAAGCACCGTTTCCTTTTGCCCGCCGTCTTTCCACACTCGACCATCTGACTCAGGGACGAATAGGCTGGAACATCGTCACCGGCTACCTGGACAGCGCCGCCCGTGCCATGGGAAACAAACAGCTGCTGGCACACGATGAGCGCTATGCACAGGCGGATGAGTTTCTCGATGTCAGTTATCAGCTGTGGGAAGGAAGCTGGCAGGATGATGCGCTGGTTGTCGATCGCCCGAATCGTCTTTACGCAGACGCCACGAAAATTCATCCGGTCAGGCATCAGGGTGAATTTTATCAGGTTGAAGGCTATCACCTCAGCAGCCCGTCACCCCAGCGTACGCCGTTACTGTTTCAGGCCGGCACCTCTGCACGCGGGATTCAGTTTGCTGCGCGTCATGCCGAATGCACTTTTGTTAACGCAGCGACACCCGCAGCGATGCGCCAGCAGACTCAGCGGCTGCGACAGGCCGCAGTTGAAGCAGGTCGACGTGCAGATGATTTGCGCATCTTCATGGGTGTCGGCGTCATCGTCGCCCCGACAGAGCGGGAAGCACAGGAGAAACACCGCAGTTATCTTGAATATGCCAGCCCGGAAGCGGGGATTGCCCATTTCTCCAGTTCTATTGGTCTCGACCTGGCCACCTTTGAGCTTGACGAACCCATTATAAGCGGGGAGACCCGGGCTATTGAATCGGTCAGTAAAGCCTACAGCGGCTGGACTCGTCGCCGCCTGCTGGAGCAGCATGCGATGGGCAGTCGCTATCCACTCATAATCGGTAATCCCGCGCAGGTCGCGGACGCGCTGCTGCACTGGATGGATGAAGGCGACATTGACGGATTTAATCTGACCCGCATTCTGAACCCGCAGAGCTACCGCGACTTTATCGATTTAGTTGTACCTGAACTCCAGCAGCGCGGGCGCTATAAAACGGCTTATCAGCCCGGTTCACTGCGCCACAAAATTTTCCAGCAGGATCGCCTGCCCGATCGTCACCCGGCGGCTCGCTGGCGTCATCCCGCCTGACCTCATTGATCTATTTAACCTCAAGGAATCACCATGACACGCTCAAAAACACTATGCGCCGCCCTGGGCGGCCTGCTGCTGATCCTCAGTGCCGCTGCGACCGCAGCGAACTATTCCGGCCCGCTCAAAGTGGGGACCACCGCCGCGTTTGCCCCGCCGCTGGAGACCGCCGTCGCCGAAGCAAAGAAGCAGGGACTGGATGTTGAACTGGTCGAATTTACCGACTGGGCTGCCCCGAATGTCAGCGTGGAAAATGGCGATATCGACGTCAATCTGTTCCAGCACAAGCCTTTTCTGGAGAATGCTAATCAGTCCGGCGGCTTCCATCTGGTCGCTTATGCGCCGGCCATCATCAATAACATTGGTCTTTATTCCAAAAAACACAGCGCGATTGATCAGGTTCCCGAAGGCGGCACCGTTGCTATCGCCAACGATCCGATTAATGGCGCACGCGGATTATTGCTGCTGCAGAAGGCGGGGTTGATTACGCTCAAACCGGGTGTGGGACTGAAAGCAACCGTTGATGACATCGTCAGTAACCCTAAAAAGCTGAAAATTATCGAAGTGGAAGCGGTACAGCTCTCGCGCTCGCTTGAAGAAGTCGACCTGGCGCAGGGCTATCCACACTATCTGCGTCTGGCAAAAACGATTGATCCCAATAAGGCACTGCTGTTCGACGGGCTGGAGCACCCGGAATATGTCATTCAGTTCGTAATCCGTCAGGGTCATCAGGACGATCCGCGACTGGCGAAGTTTGTTGATATCTATCAGCACTCTCCGGTAGTCCGCGCCAGCCTCGACAATTTCTATGGCAAACTCTATCAGCCAGGCTGGAGCCAGTAATCATGGTCAGTCTGAGCATCCCTGAGACGTCGGCATTGTCCGATGCCGCTACGCGCCATACCAGCGGTGCCTCACACGTCATCATTGAAGCATTAAGTAAACGCTATCCCGGCCAGTCTGTGGATGCACTGCGCAATATTAATCTCGGGATCCATCGCGGAGAAATATTCGGCATCATTGGCCGCAGCGGCGCGGGAAAATCGACGCTCATCCGCTGCCTTAATCGTCTGGAAGTACCGACTGCCGGACGCATCGTGATCGATGGCACCGATATCAGCGCGCTTAACGCGCGGCAGCTGGTCGAATGGCGGCGCAGCACCGGCATGATTTTCCAGCACTTCAATCTGCTGTCGGCCAAAACCGTACGGCAGAATATTGAGCTACCGCTAAAAGTGGCAGGCGTGCCTGCTGCCGTGCGGGCGCGCAAAGTGGATGAGCTGCTGGCGCTGGTCGGGCTGGAGGCACGGCAACACGCCTGGCCCGCACAGCTTTCCGGTGGACAAAAACAGCGCGTCGGTATTGCGCGTGCGCTGGTCCACGATCCGGAACTGCTGCTGTGCGATGAAGCGACATCAGCACTCGACCCCGAAACGACACGCTCAATTCTGGCGCTGCTTAAAAAGATCAATCAGCAACGCCATATTACCATTGTGCTGATCACCCATGAGATGGACGTCGTTCATGACCTCTGCCACAACGTTGCGGTAATCGATCAGGGTGAAATTATTGAGCGCGGCCCGGTCTGGCAGGTTTATAGCGACCCGCAGCAGGAGACGACGCGCCAGCTGCTGAACCCCAATCACCAGGCTCTGCCAGAGTCGGTCGGCACACGCCTGACTGTCCACCGGCAACATCATCAATCCCGTCTGTTGGTGCGGTTACGCTACACCGGGCAGGGTGCACAACCCGATATCGGTGCGCTGAGTGCAGAGATCGCGGGCGAAATCACCCTGATTTACAGCGCTATCGAGTGGGTTGACAGCAAACCCACCGGCCAGTTGTTGCTCCTGCTGGATGCCCGACACGAGGCGCAATCCGTGACAACTCAACTGGCGCACATCGCCGATCGACTGGAGGTATTAGGTTATGTCACCGGCTATTGAACGTTTATGGGTCGCCTTTCTGGATACGCTGCTGATGGTAGGCGTCTCCTCTGCGCTCGCGCTTGCGCTGGGCTTACCCATGGCGGTGATTCTGGTGGTCAGCGGACGCGGCGATCTTTTTCCCAGCCCACTACTTAATCGGGTGCTGGGCTGGGTAGTTAACCTCTTTCGCTCCATCCCATTTCTGATCCTGATGGTGGCGTTAATTCCCTTTACCCGCTGGATTGTGGGAACCACCTATGGCGTCTGGGCAGCCGTCGTACCGCTTACCCTGGCGGCCACCCCGTTTTTTGCCCGTATTGCGGAGGTCAGCCTGCGTGAAGTTGATAAAGGACTGACCGAAGCGGCGCAGGCCATGGGATTTCATCGCTGGCATATTATCTGGCATGTGCTGCTGCCGGAAGCGCGGCCAGGCATCGTCAGCGGTTTTACCATCACGCTGGTGACGATGATTAACGCGTCAGCGATGGCCGGCGCCATCGGTGCAGGAGGATTAGGGGATCTGGCGTATCGTTATGGTTATCAGCGGTTTGATATGCAGGTAATGGTGACAGTTATTGTGGTGCTGGTCGCGCTGGTGACGTTGCTTCAGTTGTGCGGTGACCGGCTGTCGCGACGGCTGAATCACCGCTAAACGCGTAAGGCCGGGATCACCCGGCCTTACTGTATTATGACGCTTCGCCGTTGCCGATCTGCCAGATAAACGTCGGATCGTTGCCGTTTACCTCCCAGTCACCCACATTGCGGATTTTGTAAATCACTGGGTTGTGTGATGACACCGTGCGGGCGTTGCGCCAGTGTCGGTCCAGCGCCTTGCTGACGCGGGTATCGGACGCGCCCAGCGCATTGAAGAACTCCGTGGCGGCACGCGTCACTAACTCCACCGCGACTACCTGCGCCCGGGCGGACTCCACCTCGGCCTGAACGTTCGCCGCGTGAAGCTCCGCTTCATTGGCACCGCTCAGTTGCAGTTCAAATGCCCGTTGCAGTGAGTGAGTCGCCCGATCAACGGCGGCTTCAACGGCCCAGGTCCAGCTGCTGATCTGACCAACCACCTGCAGCACCTGCACATCCTGCTTAACCTGGGGCGCATTGCCGTGGCTGTAAATCCGTTTACGCTGCACGACCCCCTGTGACGCATCACGCACTACGGCCCGGCCTATACCCGCCAGCGTGGCTAATAACACATGCTGATAAAATGCGGTCTGATAGCGAAAGCGCTCACTGAAATCATAAACGTGTGGCTGCTCCACACGGGCATGATGAAAGCGTGTGGTGCCACTGCCGGTCAGCCTCTGTCCGAAACCATCCCAGTCATCATCACGTTCCACTTCATTCTGATACGTGTTCACCAGCGCGATGACGTCGCGGCCGTTGTCCGTGCGCTGCGCATAGACATCAATCCAGTCCGCATAGAGCGTGCCGGTGCTATAAAACTTCTCACCGCTGATCCGCCATTCTCCCGCATCGGGTGAGACCTGGGTGTTGACCTCACCCAGCTTAACCGCCCCGATTTCACTCCAGCCACTGCCCACCAGCTCGCCATCCATAAAACGGCGGAACCAGCGCCGCCGATCCTCACTCTCCGGCTGGTTCAGGCGATCCTCGATAAAGGCAAAGTGCGCGCGCAGTGCCTGCGGCAGATTCGAATCCGCTTCGGCCAGCGCGGTCAGCAGGGAAAAGAGCTGCGGCAGCGAGACGCCGAAGCCACCTTCTTCTTTGGGGATGCGCAGGGTGCCAAACCGCGCCTCTTTCAGCCAGCGGATCGGCTCATGCAGCAGAGTGCGATCGATTTCACGCGCGGCGGCGCCTTCAGCAATACGGTTAAAGAGTGGCCGGAACTGTTCGGTCAGCGCGGCAAATTCAGTACGGGTTAATTCAGACATGATCTTCTCCTGTTGCGGGTTGTTCATCAATGTCCTGTCGGGTCGGTTCAAACCGGATAATCAACAGGAAAATAATCGGAATAAGGGCGGCGAGAGAGACGATCCAGAACATGTTGGTGCCATAACGGGCCTGCAGAATGGGCAGGATAAATAGCGCCAGTGCACTGCCGATACCAGAGAGCGAGCGACTGAAGCCAACACCGGTCGCGCGAATGTGGGTCGGATAGGAGAGCGCCGGATAGATCATCAACTGCGCGCCGGGACCGAACCCTTCGGCAAACAGCCAGAGTCCCAGCATCAGCACGGCAAACACCACACCGGCAGTGGCCTGTGGATGACCGATCAGCGCCAGCGAGATCAGCGCGATAAATTGCAGGGCAAAACCCGCAATCGCCACATGCCTGGAAGGGAATTTCCATGCCAGTCGCATCCCCAGCAGGCCGCCGGTAAAGGCGAACAGCGCGTTCAGCCCCAGTGAGGCGGAGATGGTTTCAAACACGCCCGCGCCCAGGAACTGCGCCAGGATAGAGGGCAGGAAGAAAGCAATGGCGGTGTACTCAAATGCGATACAGACGTTCATTACTGCGCTGACGATCGTGCGTTCGAGGTAAGGCTTCTGAAACAGCACGCGGAAACTCACTTTCGGGGCCGCTTTCACGGTTTCGGTTTTTTCAGGCTGCTCTTCATGCGCAATAATGCCGTAGGAGTCGCGCAGGATACGAACAGCACCGCTCAGGTCTCCCTGATTGGCTGCCCACAGCGGTGACTCATTCATGAACTTGCTGCGCACCGCGATAATGAGCAGGGCCGGTACCGCGCCAAACAGCAGCGAGGCGCGCCATAACCAGTCGATGTGTTCAGCTGGCAGCAGGAAATAGAGCGCAAAAATAATAAAGAAGCAGGCAGATGATGCGGCATACCACATCGGGCACCAGGCCGCGAGGCGCGACGCTTTATTGCCTTTGCCGGAGAATTTAGAGAACTCCGCCAGGTAGGCCATGGCAACCGGCAGATCGATCCCGACCCCGATGCCCATCAGAAAACGCGCCCCAATCAACACCCAGACGTTGGGTGCGAGACCCGCCGCGATGGCAGAGACCACAAAGAACAGCATGTCCGCCATAAACACCGAGTAGCGGCCATATTTATCGGTGAGCCAGCCGCCGACCAGATTGCCGACGATGGTGCCGATCATAATTGAAGAGGTCACCAGTCCGGTCAGTACCGGGGTTAAGCCAAACTCTTTCACCACATCGTCAATACCATAGGAGAGCGTGGTGAGATCGTAGGCGTCAAGAAATACACCGCCCAGCGCCAGGAACACAATCCAGCGCGCGTAGCTGTTTTTCTCCGTATTACTGTTGATTAGCCGGGCCACATCACTCACCGAACGAACCGGCGTGGAGTGGGGCGGCGGGGCGGTCAGGGTGTTGTCAATCTCTAATGTACTCATCATATCCTCGTTATTATATTCAGCAGGTAACGAGGTTTTTATAGGCATTTAAGGCATAGTTAACAACCAACAAATAACGATAACTATTTCAATATATTCAATAAGTTAATCATTAAAAGATGACCACGACAGAAGCCGGATGAATAGCAGGATTCATCCGGTACGAATTAAAGCATTTTTCTTTACCTGGCCTGAAACCGGCGCGCTTCTTTAGTCGTTAATAAATCTGTAAAGCGATGACTGAGACTATTAATCGGCAGATTTCATCCTGATATTTCAGCGCTATCTATCTGCGTTTCTGCGTCAGCGTGGCGGCGATAACCGGCACCCGGATGTGGCAACGCCAGCCGCGGTCCCTTTCCGAACAACTTTTCACGCAGCGTGCCGGGCTGATAGTTCTGCTTGTAGACGCCGCGCTTTTGCAGTTCCGGCACCAGCAGTTCCACCACGTCAGTGAAGGTTTCATGCGTCACAGCGTAGGCGAGGTTAAATCCGTCAACGTCGGTCTCTTCAACCCAGCTCTGCAGTTCATCCGCTACGGTTTCGGCGCTGCCCACCAGCAACGGGCCAAAACCGCCAATGCCCACCCAGTCAGCCAGCCCCTGCACCGTCCACTGACGAGTGGGATCGGCGGTGGAGAAGGTCTCGACCGCCGACTGAATGGCGTTGGTATGCAGATGCTTCAGTACCTGATCCGGCTGATACTGCCCGAAATCGATACCGGTCCAGCCCGAGATGAGCGCCAGCGCGCCTTCGTAACTGACATAGCTTTTGTACTCCTGCCATTTCGCCTGCGCCGCCAGGTCGGTTTCACCCACAATCACCGTCTGCAGATTGAAGATCAGTATGGATCGCGGGTCACGTCCTGCTTCAGCGGCCCTGCGGCGAATATCTGCCACAGTTTTCTTCAGCAGTACTTTCGACGGTGCCGCGACAAATACACATTCAGCATGCTCCGCTGCAAACGCTTTACCGCGGCTGGAAGCACCTGCCTGATAAAGTACCGGCGTGCGCTGCGGTGACGGCTCGCAAAGATGAATACCCGGCACCTGGAAAAACGTTCCCTGATGGTTAATCGGATGGATTTTACTGGGGTCGCTGAATATATGACGTTCACGATCGCGCAGGACAGCGTCGTCTTCCCAGCTTCCCTCCAGCAGCTTATAGATAACCTGCAGATACTCATCGGCGTAGTCGTAGCGCGCATCGTGATCGGTCTGAGCCTGATGCCCGATATTGCGTGCACCACTTTCCAGGTAGGAGGTGACAATATTCCAGCCAATACGGCCTTTGGTCAGATGATCCAGGGTCGAGATCCGCCGCGCAAACGGGTAGGGGTGTTCAAACGACAGCGAGGCGGTCAGGCCAAAGCCCAGGTGTTCCGTCACCATGGCCATCGGCGTGACTAACGCCAGCGGATCGTTTACCGGCACCTGTGTAGCCTGACGGATGGCAGCATGATTATTACCGTTGAGCACGTCATAGACACCCAGCACATCAGCAATAAACAGCCCATCAAACTTACCGCGCTCCAGCAGGCGCGCTAAATCGGTCCAGTACGCCAGATCTTTATACTGCCATGAGCGGTCACGCGGATGCGCCCACAAGCCGGGTGACTGATGACCAACACAGTTCATATCGAAAGCATTCAGGCGAATTTCACGTTGCGATGACATAGCGACTCCTGAGCGGATACGGCAATCGCTTGCCGCCCACCTTTTAATATGTGTTTTATAAGGAAGATTCAGTAAGTGAGTGAGCCGGGACATCGCTCGCTGACAGGCAGGGATAGGCCATTCAACAGTTGCCGTGCAACAGACTCAGCATGTTCCGCCACCTGCGGTAATCCCATCAGCTCGCCAAAGCGACCCCGTGCGGCAGGCCCGGCAACATACAGTCCGGGATTCGCTTCACCGTTCACATTCAGCGTCTGAGACAGCGCATTAACCTGGATCCCCAGTGCCAGCGGGTCAGGCTGGATAACGCCATCGCCATGGAGCTGACGCAGCAGCGCATTGCTGTTAAGCAGCGCGTTGTGTGCAGGGCCGGTGGTGACAATGACTTTCTCCACCTCCAGCATGTGTGATTGCCCACCACGCAGGCGCAGCGTCAGCCGGAGCGTTGCGCCATCCGATTCAGCGGCGATAAGGCGCGCCGCCAGCAGAGTCAGCTGACCGCTGGCCTGCTGCTGGCTGAGAATCTGACTCACCTGCGGCGCAATCCGGTAGCGGTGAACATCCCACCAGGGGCGCAGATGATGCAGAAAGCGCTGCTGCTCGTGCAGCGACAGACTCTGCCAGATGTGCTGACCGTTACGGCGAATATCATCCAGCACCAGCTGCCAGGGCAGATTCAGCGCTGCCGCCTGTTTAACCTCCTGACGCACCCGATGTAGCCAGCCGCGCGCGGTGGCGGACTGCGGCTGACTGTAATCCAGAGCGTAGGTCTCATTGTTGCTACTCAGGTTGGCACGCGGCAGCTGGCCACGACGTGAGAAGACGGTAATCTTTCCACGGTGCTGCTGACGATGCAGCGACGCCACCATATCGGACATGGTCAGCCCTGAACCGATAATCGCCACCCGATCGTCAGGGACGACCTGCGCCAGCGCGTCGCGCTGCCAGGGATTGGCAATCAAACCCGGATGGCCCTGTAGCGGCCTCAGCAGAGCAGGCAGATCCGGCGGGGGATGGCTGATCGCCAGCACCACCTGATCGGCATGAATCTGCTGCCCGGAGGCCGTGGTCACCACGCCATTCTTAAAGGCAACCGCACTGTCACGCAGATGGCTCAGTTTCACCGGTGAGTGCTGCTGCTGATGAACAAACTGCGCATTGACCCAGCGTCCGAACTCACCGCGTTGCGGGTAGACGTTGCCGTCATGCCACAGCGCTTCCGGATCGGCCCTGAAGTCGGCAGAGGCGCGATAGTCGCGATCGAAAACACCCTCTTCATCACCGGCGAGCTGCATTCTGCCGGCCGGCACATTAATGCGGTGGGCCGGATCGGTGGTGCCGTATGCCACGCCCTGCGCCAGCTGTGCGCGAGGTTCAATCACCGTCACCTGTAATCCCGCCTGGCCAGCGCGGGCCAGATGGATCGCCAGCGCAGTGCCGGTGAACCCGCCGCCGATAATGACAATCTGCTGTTGTGACATAAGCGAGCCTTTTTCTGTTAACTGACTAGCTGGCGCTGGCCTGTTTAGCCGGGCGACGGTCGCCGCCGATGGTTTCACCAAACGGACCTGTATTGACGCTGCGCTGTTTCTTTTCGGCGTTGGCGGCCAGCGGCAACAACGGCATTACCAGCTCCGCAAAGCGGTGTGCCTCTTCAAGATGCGGATAGCCGGAGAAGATAAAGTTCTCAATGCCCAGTGCCTGATACTCCCGGATGCGATCGGCAACCTGCTGCGGATTGCCGACCAGCGCAGTCCCTGCACCGCCGCGCACCAGGCCAACGCCCGCCCAGAGATTGGGACCGATGCGCAGGCTCTCACGCGACCCCTGATGCAGGGCACTCATCCGCGCCTGACCGGCGGAGTCCATGCGGGCAAAGATTTTCTGCGCGGCGGCGATAGTCTCTTCATCCAGATGAGAAATCAGCCGATCGGCCGCCGCCCAGGCTTCCTCTTCCGTTTCACGTACAATGACATGTAAGCGGATGCCATAAGAGAGCGTGCGGCCATTCTCCTGTGCTCGCTGACGAACCACCGCCAGCTTCTCCGCGACCTGTTCAACCGGCTCGCCCCACGTCAGATAGGTGTCGATCTGATTCGCCGCAACGTCGATAGCAGCCTCAGATGAGCCACCGAAATAGAGTGGCGGACCGTCTTCCTGAACCGGCGGGAAGAGGATCTCGGCACCTTCCACGCGAATATGTTCGCCTTCAAAGTCTACCTTCTCGCCTTTCAGCAGGCGGGAGTAAACCTCAAGAAATTCTTTGGTCACCTGATAGCGCTCTTCATGACTCAGGAAGATGCCGTCACCTTTGTTCTCTACCGGATCACCACCCGTGACCACGTTGATCAGCAACCGGCCGCCGGAGAGACGGTCCAGCGTCGCCGCCATCCGCGCCGCCAGGCTGGGCGGTTGCAGGCCGGGACGCACGGCCACTAAATAGCGCAGCTTTTTGGTGATCGGTGCCAGTGCCGAGGCGACCAGCCATGAATCCTCGCAGCTTTTACCGGTCGGGATTAACACACCGTAGTAGCCCAGATTATCTGCCGCCAGCGCAACCTGCTGTAAATAGGGTAAATCGACTGCTCTGCCGCCTTCGGTGGTACCCAGATAGCGCCCGTCGCCGTGGGTAGGCAGAAACCAGAAGAGGTTGAGGTTTTCCTGTGTCGCATGACTCATTAGCAGATTCCTTTATAACGATATTAAAATTTATCACATAGGATTAATCCCTTTGGTTATATAGCCTTTAGCAGGATGCGTGCCACTGCGATGAAATATTTTTATTATCAAAATTCAATAACTTATCGTTTTTGTGGCATACGCTAATCTGCTGCATTCGCAACAGGCATAGTTGCATCCTGCTGCATTGGCAACAATCTGACTCGTTCCGCCTCTCGTTTCGGCGTCAGCGGCGCGGTATGGTCATGGTTTTCCCGTTCATCCGGTAAATGAGATGCAGATATCCAGCCCTGAGTTAATTGACCCCGCATCGCGCGCCTTTAAAAGCGTGCTGGATCAGCTCGCGCCCACCGATGCGACGGTACTGATCATCGGTGAAACCGGCACCGGCAAAGAGGTGATGGCGCGCTATCTGCATCACCATAGCGCCCGCAGCCGGCAGCCTTTTCTGGCGGTTAACTGCGGCGCACTTACCGAGAGCCTGGCGGAGTCGGAGCTGTTTGGTCATGAGAAGGGTGCCTTTACCGGCGCACAGGACAGGCATCGTGGCTGGTTTGAGGCGGCTGAGGGCGGCACGCTGCTGCTGGATGAGATTGGTGAGCTAAGCCCGTCGCTGCAGGTGAAGCTGCTACGCGTGCTGCAGGAGCGTGAAATTACCCGCGTCGGATCGTCCAGGCCGGTAAAAGTCAATGTGCGGGTCATTGCCGCGACCAACCGGGATCTGGCGGTGGCTATCCGTGAACGGCGATTCCGGGAAGACCTCTACTACCGGCTGAATGTGGCCAGCGTCACACTGCCGCCGCTGCGCCAGCGCTGCGAAGATATCCCGGTGCTGGCCAGTCACTTCCTGCAACTCTATGCGCGCCGTCTTGGTCGTCCTCAGCTTCGCCTCAGTGATGAAGCCATGACGGTGTTGATGAACTACAGCTGGCCGGGCAACATCCGTGAACTGGAGAACACGCTGCACAACGCCGTGCTGCTGAGCAAAACCTCACTGGTCACGCCGCAGCAGCTGCGGCTAAGCCCTCTTGCGGGGAGCGACCTGCCGCAGGGAGAGGAGGCGCTGGATCAGTTTTTACGCCAGCAGATGCAGCAGAGTGATACACCGCTCTATCCCCGGGTAATTGCTGCGCTGGTGAAAAATGCGCTGGAACTCACCCAGGGTAATCAGTTACAGGCAGCCGCGCTGCTGGGTATCAGCCGACATACATTGCGCACGCAGCTGGGGCATCTGGGGGTGATTAAACCGCGCCGCGGTTCAGTGCGTCAGCGTGATGCGTCTCCTGGTCAGCAGCCTGAGCGGGAGCGGGAACTGCGTATTGGTTATCAGAAATTTGGCAACCTTGGCATTCTGAAAGCCCGCCAGTCGCTGGAGCAGCAGCTGGCCGGGCAGGGTGTCAGCGTCATGTGGAGTGAATTTCCTGCGGGTCCGCAGCTTCTGCATGCACTGAGCAATAAGGAGATCGATTTCGGGACCACCGGTGAAGTTCCCCCCTTGTTTGCGCAGGCCAGCAACAGTCCCATGGTCTATGTTGCCTGGGAACCTGCCGCCCCGCAAAGCGTGGCGCTGCTGGTGCCTAACAGCAGCCCGGTTAAGCAGATTGGCGATCTCAGAGGCAAACGTATTGCCGTGAATCGCGGCTCCAACGTTCACTATCTGTTGCTGCAGATTCTGGATGAGGCGGGTTTAGCGCCGGATGATGTGCGTATTGTCTATGCCCCGCCTAAATATCCGCTGACGCCCAGCGATCTCAACGCGGTGGATGCCTGGATGATGTGGGATCCGTTACTCAGCGATGCGGAGAACAGCGGAGAGTTCAGGGTGATTGCTGATGGCACAGGCCGGGTCAATAACCATCAGTTTTACCTGGCTGAGCGCGGATTTTCGACGCACTCTGGCGATCTGTTACAGATTCTGCTTAGCGCACTGGAGCAGACCGGCCGCTACATTGATGCGCATCGTGCTGAAGCTGCCGGGCTGCTCTCAACGGAACTCGGCATCTCTGCAACCTCACTGATGCACGCCTTAGCCCGGCGCAGCCATCAGACCCAAAGAATGAACCTGGCCATCATCCGGGAACAGCAGACTATCGCCGACCGCTTCTATGCGCTGGGGTTATTCAGTCGCGCCATTCGCGTACGCGAGTCGGTCTGGCATCCATAGCGTTTTTTTAGCTAAGCATCGAACATTTCATCGCTAAGCGCTTCAACCCGCGTTTGTTATGTTGCGCAGACAACAACCAGACTCAGGAACGAGAGATGAAAAAAGTTTTACTCAGCGCTTTGATTATTGCCGCCCAGGCGGGTTTCGCGTTCAGCACTCAGGCAGCAGAGAAACCCGAGACAGTGAACATCGGTTTTCAGAAAGCCAATATCTTTGCGCTGCTGAAGTATCGCGGCACACTGGATCAGGAATTTAAAAAGCAGGGTATTGCGGTCCACTGGATTGAGTTCCCGGCCGGACCGCAGATGCTGGAAGGCTTAAACATCGGCAGTATCGATCTGGCCGCTACCGGCGACGCGCCACCGACATTTGCCCAGGCCGCACAGGCCGATCTGGTTTATCTGGGACACTCGCCAGCTAACCCAAAAACCGAAGCGATTGTGGTGCCCGCTGACTCCCCGATCAAAAGCGTGGCGGATCTCAAAGGCAAACGTGTGGCGCTGAACAAAGGCTCTGACGTTAACTATCTGCTGGTCACCGCGCTGGAGCAGGCAGGGCTGACCTATAAAGACATTACGCCGGTCTATCTGCCCCCTGCTGATGCGCGCGCCGCTTTCCAGCGCGGCGCGGTGGATGCCTGGGTCATCTGGGATCCCTACTACGCTGAAGTGGAAACTAATGCCCACGCGCGGCTGATTAAAAATGCTGAAGGGCTGGTGCCACACTACACCTTCTATCTTGCCAGTCGTAAGTTCGCGGAGCGCTATCCACACATCGCTTCTGAGGTGGTGGATGAGCTGGGTTCACTGAGTCAGTGGGCTAATCAAAATCAGGAAGAAGCCGCAAAAATCATGTCCACCTCAACCGGCCTGCCGCAGCCGATCTGGCAGCGCGCGCTGGCAAGGATGCCGTTTGGCGCGGAGCGGATGACGCCAGAAGTCTTCACCCAGCAGCAGGCGCTGGCAGATACCTTTACCCGGATTGGTCTGTTGCCGGTGAAAGTTGATATCCGCAGCGCGACATGGTCGCAGGATAAGAAGTAGGCAAACATCAGGCGGATGTTTATCAGGATAAATGCCGCCTGACATCTGATGATAATCAGGCCCGGTAAATAGCAACAGGCGGCCTCGCTAATCCTGTTCCAGCATTAGCCCGGAACTTTACAGCAGGATGAGGATAAGCAGAACGGCAGAGAGAGATGAACGTTTTTTTAGCGAAGCGGTTTTACATTTCAGAGAGTTACATGATATTTCTTTTGACAGGCTGCGCCATAAGCTGTTCTACACTTACACTTTCAGTCACGCCGTTTGACTGAAAAAGCAGCATCACGAAGAAGGTGGTGACGGCAATGCATCACGCAGTCGCCACCCTCAAAACTGATCATGCCTGTGAGGTAAACACTATGAAAGCAGTTGTCTATAACGGACCTTTTGACGTTTCAGTCAAAGATGTCCCGGATCCGAAAATCGTTCGTCCCACCGATGTGATTGTCCGTATTACCACCACCAATATCTGCGGTTCTGACTTACATATGTACGAAGGGCGAACCAGCTTTGAGCAGGGTCGCATCTTCGGCCATGAGAATCTGGGCCAGGTTGTTGAAATTGGTAGCGGTGTAGATCGGATTAAAGTCGGTGATTATGTCTGCCTGCCCTTTAATGTCGGCTGCGGCTTCTGTGAAAACTGCGAGAAGGGGTTAACCGGTTACTGTCTTACGGCAAATCCGGGTACGGCCGGTGCCGCCTATGGCTTTGCGGAGATGGGCGAATGGGAGGGTGGACAGGCGGAGTTACTTCGTGTTCCTTTTGCTGACTTTAACTGCCTGGTACTGCCGCCGGATGCGGCAGAAAAGGAGGAAGACTACGTTATGCTGTCCGACATCTTCCCCACCGGCTGGCATGCCACTGAGCTGGCAGGCTTGCGCCCTGGCGAGAGTGTTGCCATTTACGGCGCAGGCCCGGTCGGCTTAATGGCTGCGCACTCGGCCATGATTAAAGGCGCATCACAGGTCTTTGTGGTCGATACCCATCCGGACAGACTGGCGTTAGCCGAACAGCTTGGCGCTGTGGCGATTAATGGCGTGGGCGATGAGGCGGTCAATAAAATCCTCGAACTCACCGATGGTCGCGGCACGGATTGCGGTTGCGAATGCGTGGGTTATCAGTGCTGCAATAAACATGGACACGAAGATAACTCCGCCACGCTGAACAGCCTTGTTGCATCAACTAAAGCCACGGGCGGTATTGGTACGGTAGGCGTTTTTGTTCCTCAGGATCCGGGCGGGGCAACCGAACTGGCTAAAGAGGGCAAAGTGCCGTTCGATTTTGGTACGTTCTGGTTTAAAGGTCAGTCAATGAAGACCGGCCAGTGTAACGTGAAAGCCTACAACCGCCAGCTCGCAAGGCTTATCCATCAGGGCAGAGCTAATCCGGCGCAGATCATTTCGCATCGTCTTGCACTGGCAGACGCTCCCGAAGGCTATAAGCATTTTGACGACCGGGATAATGGCTGGACAAAGGTTATCCTGAAACCCTGAGTCGTGAGGCATTGCGTATAAGCCACATTCAGGCGGAGGTGAGAGTGAGAACTAATGCTGCCTGTCTGTGGTTTGGTGCGTTATATCGTATGACAAGACCCTGGCTAAGCTACCGGGTGTCGAGCAAGTCATACCCAGCAGCTTTTTCTTAACTGAATTGGCGCTTTCCATTCCGGATAAACCGGCTTCTGTCAGTACGCCATGACTGGTTAACAGGTCTTATTACTCCAGCAACATCCCGGTCTTAATGGCGGTTTTCGCGGAGACGATGACGCTTTCCCATCGGGAATTCTGTCTGCCGGGTGTTGTGGGGTAAACTGACGGGGGTCGATAACTAGACCGCTTTCTGCTATATCTGTTGTGTTTCCAGGAGCATTTTAAGGACGAAAGGCAATGAGAGTAAGTGAAGAAGCCCTGCTGCGCTCGGGCTTCAGCCCCGCAGACCTACGAAAAGTTAATAATAACCTTGCCAGCTATGGCGGCACCCTGGGAGATGCCATTCAGGATCTGTCCAGACGCTTCAGAATAGCGCTGACCGTGGTGCTGTGCTGTCTCGCTGTATTTATTTTTCTACTATTTGTTGGCTCCAGCGAAACGGTTTTTTCCGGGGGGATTGCGCTTCTCTGCGGTTGTGCGGTTGCCATTTTTGTTCAACCGCCAGTGTTGTCTTATAAGTCCTGGCGGTACCAGAGAGCAAACAGAGATTAACGGCTACGTTGGTCGGTCGTGAGAAGGTCAAAAATCACTTTCGCTTTGACGCCATAATCCACGATTTTCATCGTTAATTTTGGTCTGCTCATGGTGTCAACTTTCCGGTAGTAGTCACGGGGAAGCCACCGGAACAGACGCCACGCGCCGGGTTTTCTTGCCAGACCAAAAACACTGTAAACGCTGGCGCTCAGTGTTGCCGCATTGTAGAACGCCAGTCCTGTGTTCGGGCTGAATCCCATGAACTGCGCAGCTTCCATTGCCCCGTCTGCAAAAATTCCTTCAGAGTGTGACTCTGTGCCGTAACGGAGATGACTGACTTCCTTCGATATGCCATTTACGCCGTCAATGAACAGTGTGGCACCGGCCAGCATACCGATGGGAGTCATGGAAGAGATCATGATCATCCCGCCGAACATGGCAACCCCGGACAAAACGATATGTACGGCAGAGATGACATACCCTACAATTTTGTTATTTTCTCGGATAAAATCCACTTTAGCGATGAGCTTTGCGGTCTGCATCCGTAGCAAGCGATCCTGCTCACGAAGGTTCTCAGTCTCTTCCCGAAGTTTTTTTATACAAGCTATACAGTCTTCATCGGTCCTGGCCTGACGTGCTGCGGCAAATTGTTTCTCTACAACGTCCCTGATTTCCTGAACGAACTGAAGTCGGGTGAGGCTGTCGCGCAGATGAAAGCCTGAAATCACGTTAGCGGCTTCTATCAGCTTTCTCGCTTCCATATTGACCATCGTTTCGGCCCATGCCCGGTTACGGCCACCTGAACGCATCATTGAAAGTAACGCAGCATCCATTTTTACTCTCCCTGTTGATTTTACCGTTCCAGAGGTAATAAACCATTCTCTTCGTGTGTAAACCATACACCAGGGAGGGAAGGAGCAGACGTTATAATGGGATATATCCAGATGCTGTTTAGCTGAGAATTGAGAAAAATAGTCCACCTTTGATGTATCTAATTGATATTTAACATAATTAGTATTGTGCGCCATACCTCCAGGCTTAAGTTATATCTGGTTTTGCCAATCTACCTTCAACCTATCGCTGCCCCCAAATCTTGAGTAAACCTCCTCAGTGTCCTACCTTCAGACAGCGTCTGACAAAGCCTCACAATCACACCCAATACATCAGCCGGAGGCCCCCATGACCCGCATTCATAACCCCGAACCCTGTAGCGGCACCCTGTTTTTCGATGTCAATGAAACCCTTCTGGACACCACCGAACTCAATCAGGTTGTTGCTCAGCGCCTCGGCAACCGGCCGGAGCGCGCCGAGGCCTGGTTTACCTCGCTGTTGCATCATTCACTGGTCGAGTCAGTTACCGGCAGCTGGCACAGCTTTGGTGATATTGCCGAAGCGGTACTGAAAATGACCGCTGCGCGTTACGGCGTCACTCTGCCAGCTGACGCGACGCCGCTGGCTGACATTATTGCCGCCATGCCCGCCCATCCGGACGTTGCCGCAGGACTGGCTGCCCTGAAGCAGCAGGGATTTACGCTGGTTGCGCTGACCAACTCCTCTGCCGCGCTGGCAGAAAAACAGCTCAGTTCAGCCGGGCTGGCACCGCTGTTCACCCGCATCCTTAGCGTGGAACAGGTGCAGGTCTATAAGCCCGATCTCAGAGTCTATCAGTGGGCAATGAAAGAGATGGGCAAGCCCGCCTCAGAGTGCATGATGGTGGCCGCGCATGGCTGGGATGTTGGCGGAGCAAAACAGGCAGGCATGAAAACTGCCTTTGTCAGCCGTCAGGGACAGCTACCTTATCCGCTGGCACCTGCACCTGATTTGATCGTCAGTGATATCCAGGCGCTGGCCGCACAGCTTAAGCCGCTCGGCTGAGCATAGTGCGCAGTGATTGCCGGTGAAACCCAGGCATTCAGTCTGTCTGAGTTTCAAACGCCGATCTGACCGCTTCCACGATACGCCCGGACAGCGTCGCATCGTCCAGCAACGGGAACGTTTTTTTAAGCTTGCCGGAAATCTGCCAGCCATTTTCCTTCAGCGAACGAATAATGCGACTCGCGTCCTGATCGGGCATTTCAATGACTTCCTTCAGGCGCTGCTGTGCACGCTGAAATATCACCAGTACGCGCGCTTCATCAGCCATCTCTTTTCGGACGGTGTGCTCTATAACTTTGCAGGTATAGAGCACATGCTCGGTTAAGTCGGGATAGCGCCAGGCGAAACGGGCATCCTCATAGTCGCTGAAACTGAAGTTGCTCAGCGTGCCATCTTCATAGGTTTTCAGTTCGCCAAACCGATAGCAGCCTGCATAGCGCCGCATCAGCCGTTTCGAGAACACATCCAGCGTGCGGTCATAACCAACCCGAAAATCCATCGAACTGGTAATGGTGGCTGAGACCGGCAGGATGACGCCATCCGGTATCGCCCCGTCACGAATCAGCGTGTCATTGATTAAAAATCGATGGATGCGGCCATTGCCATCACGCATCGGGTGGATATAGACGAAGCCAAACGCAATAACCGCGGCACGGGCCAGTGGCGCGGCACCCTGTGTCGCCAGGTCAAAGGCTTTGAGGCCCTGCATGAAGCGGGGAACATCATCATAGTGTGGCGCAATATAGTGGACGATATCTTCACGCATTGTCGACTGCCCAACAAACACGGGTGAGCGGCGCAGGCCCAGTCCCAGTGCGTCCTGGCCAAGAATACCCTGCTGTATGGTATGCAGGCTGCTATCACTGAGCGGATCGTCAAGCTGTCCGCAATACTGCGCAATCACGTGAGCAAAACGCTGAATGCGGTCGCCCTGATCCGACTCTTTCTCAATCAGAAAACTGGCGCGCGACTCTTTAAATGTCAGCCAGCTGGCAGTGCGCATCAGAATGTCTGCACCAAAGGCGTTATCCAGATCGTTTAAGGCATCATGGAGATCGAACGTAAGCGCCTGCTCAACGGCCGCGGTTCTGCGCACCAGAGGGCAGAAATCCACCGATCCCGGCAGGTTATCATTGATGCGCCAGCGTCTGACGCGCTTTACTGTTGTTCGGGTCAGACAGGCTTTGGATGAAATGGCCTCAATATAGCCTCCATTGGTGACATCCGGTACCTGCAGCGTGTTGCCGGTCAGCCATTCATAGAAAAAGCCAGCCCGCCGCGCATACTGTCCGAACGGCTCCTGACGGCACCACGCCTCCAGAGGTTCCGGGCCGACAGCGGTAAACAGGCGGGCAAAAAACTCCAGGTGAATCTCTTCGTATTTGAGACCAAAGGCAAAGTGACCGGCAAAATCATCTTCCGGCTGATAGCCAGGGGGATAATGATTTTCCACCTGCCCCTGACTCTCATGATGAGAGCGTACCGTTCCGATAGCTGACTTAACGCGTAATGGCTGCGCCAGTCTGATAGCATAACGTTCGCGCAGTGCGCTGAAGCCGACCAGCATAGTGAATCCTTTATCCGTTGCCCGAAAACAATAATAAAAAGGATATTTAACACTAAAACGCTAATATAGCTATCGTGACAGCATTAATTTCTATCCGAAAAGGGTAATAAACAGGACTTATGATGCGGAAACGCTAACAATGTTGTTTAGGGCTTAACTACGATGCACAGCAGCCCGATAACAATAATCGCCACGCCCGCCAGGCTATGCCAGCTGAACGCCTCATGAAATACCGGCACGCAGACCGCCACCAGCCAGACCAGCACGTAACTCAGGCTGAGCAACGGATAGACCCGATTCAGCGGAAAATAGTGCAGCGCCCGTATCCAGCAAAGCATCGAGACACCATACGCGCCCAGCCCGGCCACCAACAGCAAGGCAGGGAGTATCGCAACTGCAGGCAGCGACATGATGCTGCTGGCATCGGGCAGCCGCGGCATCGCCCAGCGCATCATCAGCTGTGACGCTGAAACCAGCAGCACGCTGCATGCGACCCATCCATACCCTTTCATAGCTGACTCGCCATCAACGCCACACCCGTCACCACCAGCAGCGTGCCGGCAATCTGGCGCAGCGTTAACCGCTCATGCCAGAGGATGCGGCCGGCCAGCGCAACGAAAATGAAGTTCAGGCTCAGCATGGGATAGGCCTGACTGACGGGTACCCGCTGCAGTACCAGCAGCCAGAGGAGCATCGCAACGCCTAACAGCAGCACGCTCACCCCAATCCAGCTCAGGCGAATCCGGCGCGATGCCGCATGAGTCGCCTGTTTCTGGCAAAGCTGCGCACTGCAGCTGAGCAGACTCACCAGCACAATCAGCAGCAGCATCACTTCATCTGACCGTAGTAGAGGCAGACCAGCCTGCCCTGACGATAGACCGCATCAGGCACCGGCACATCCTCTCCGATATCGCTGTGAACCGAGTCGACCAGCAACAGCAGCGACACGCTTCCCGTGCGGCGATGATCGGCAAGCCAGCCGCCGAAGTCGGCCTGAGAGACAAAACGGGACTGCGCATCGGGGTAGCTCAGCCCATATTCCAGCTCGCCTTTGGTGTCGTAGAAGCCAATATCGCTGCGCTGCAGATGCCAGGCGACGGCAGAAGCCACGCCGGGATTGTCCGCCAGGATAAAGCGACTGGAGGCCAGACGCGCGCTGATCGTGGCAACAAAGTGCTGCGGCTGTTTAGCGTCGCGGATTTTGTCCGGGATAGCAGCGCCAATAAGCAGTGCGACGCCCAGCGGGCAAAGCGCGGCCGCCAGCCAGCGGCGCTGTGAAGATCGGCTGCTGTATGCGCCCACCAGCCCCCAGATGAGAAACGCCAGTGCCCCCAGCGCCAGTTTCAGCATCTCGTGTGTGGCGAACAGCGGATGATGCGTCACGCTCCAGGGCGCCAGCACCAGCAGCACCGTTGCCAGGGTGAGAATGCCGAAAATCAGGTTAAGCCAGCCATTAACGGTTAATGCGCGCCCGGCCCGCTGCGCGGCGTTCAGCCCATAATGCGCCATCAGCAGCGACAGCGGCACAAAACAGGGCAAGATATAAGTCGGCAGCTTGCCCTTTGCCAGGCTGAAAAACAGCAGCGGCATAACCGTCCAGCTCAGCAGATAAAGCGCGCCCGGATGCTGCTGACGCTCGCGCCAGCCGGTCATTAACGCGCCCGGTAACAGCGCCAGCCACGGCAGTGTGCCCAGCAGCAGAACCGGCAGGTAATACCAGAAAGGCGCCTTGTGCTGTGCATTCTCTTCAGCAAAGCGCTGGATATGCTCAACCCAGAAGAAGTAGTGCCAGAAATCGGGAGCCTGATGATAGATCGCCAGCGCCCAGGGCACGCTGATCGCTGCGGCTGAAAGTACCGCCAGCGGCCCGAAGCAGAGCAGCTCCGGAAGTCTCTTGCGCCAGATCGCCCACGGCAGAATCGCCAGCACCGGAACCGCCAGTGCCAGAAAGCCTTTGGTCATAAATCCCATGCCGCAGGCGAGACCCAGCAGCAGATAACCGCCCACACGGCCAGTTCGTCCGGTAGCCTCTGTTGCCAGCCAGAAGCTGCACATCGCCGCCGCCAGCCAGAGCATCAGCATAGGATCGAGCACCGCATAGGTACCCACGCCATAGACCAGCAGCGAACTGAGGAAAATCAGGGTGCCGACCGCGGCGGTGCGCGCCGAACCAAACAGCCGGCGGCCAAGCCAGAAGATCAGCGCAGCGGTGATCGCCGTGGAGAATATCGAACCCGCCCGCACGCCAAAATTGTTGTGGCCAAACAGCCACTGACCCAGCGAGTTAATCCAGTAACCCGCAATTGGTTTTTCAAAATAGCGCAGGCCAAAGAAGTGCGGTGTGATCCAGTTACCGGTCGCCAGCATCTCCCGGCTGATCTCCGCATAGCGGGTCTCATCCGGTTGCCAGAGATCGCGGAACACTGGTGGAATAAGGTAATAGAGAATAAAGAAGCTGAAAAAAAGCACCCACATCGTGTTGTTACGTATCCGCACTAGTTCGCCTCTTCAGTCAGTTGCTGGCAACCCAGCCACCCTTCCCGTCCGGGGATTTCGCCTCTGACGACCCTGCCCACCGGTAGCGTACTGAGATCGTCGGGCAACAGCTCGCCTAATGGACAGAACTGGATGCCGTTACGTTCTGCAGCATCCAGCAGCCGGTCAAAGTCCGGGTAGCCGATGATCCCCTCGACTTCGGCATGTATGGTGTAAACCGCGCCCTCATCAGACGCGAGCATCTTCGCCAGAATGTAGTCGTTATACCCTTCTGCGCTGACCTCGCGGCCAACCACTTCATCCCATGTGGGCAGCGTTACCGGGATCTGCACCGTGCCGATCTGCCCATCTGGCAGCAGGGGCCGGAACGGGCCGCTGCCGCGACAGTCGCTGTTGTAGTGAAAGCCGAAGTCCTGCTTGGCGGCGATCACCCGGCCATCGGCGCGCCAGCCTGCAACGGCCGAGCAGCTGACAGGGTGACCGAGGATTTCACTCAGCGTTTCGGTGCCACGGGCTATCTGCTCAACCAGCTTATCCTGCGGCCAGACGCCTGCCCAGGTTTGCCAGGCAAAGTGGTCCCAGGCGTGCAGACCAACTTCATGCTGACGTGTGGCGCCCTGCATGATTTGCCGCAGGCCGCGTCCCATCAGCTTTCCCGGCCAGGCCGTGCCGGCGAGCAGAATGTCCCAGCCATAGAGCGATGCGGCGCGTGAGCGCAGCATCTTCATGAGAAATGCCGGTTTCACCAGCCGCCAGAGATGGCGGCCCATGTTGTCCGGTCCCACGCTGAAGAAAAAGCTGCCCCGCACCGCATGACGCCGAAACAGCTCAAGCAGCGCCGGCACCCCCTGCTTCGTGCCGCGCCAGGTATCTACGTCAATCCGCAGACCGATCTTCTTCATCACTTATCAGCCTGTTGCTCGACGGTGCGCAGGAAGAAGTCGAGCGTGTTGTCGATAGTGACATCCATCGTGACGGTCGGCGTCCAGCCCAGCAAACGACGCGCATTGCGGATAGCGGGTTTGCGGTGCTCCACATCCTGATAGCCTTTTCCATAGTAGCTGCTGCTCTCCACTTCCCGGAAACCGGCAAACGGCGGAAACTGGCTGCGCAGCGGATGGCGTTCGAAGCTTTCCAGCAGCTGCTCGGCCAGCTCTTTGATACTGGCTTCGTTGTCCGGGTTACCGATATTGATGATCTGACCATCACAATTCTGCTGCTTGTTTTCGATGATGCGGAACAGCGCTTCCACGCCATCCTGAATATCGGTAAAGCAGCGCTTCTGTTTGCCGCCGTCGATCAGCTTAATCGGCGAACCTTCTACCAGGTTAAGGATCAGCTGAGTGATCGCACGGGAGCTGCCGATGCGTGCCGCATTGAGGTTATCCAGACGCGGTCCCATCCAGTTGAAAGGACGGAACAGGGTAAAACGCAGCCCCTCTTTTTCGCCATATGCCCAGATCACGCGGTCCAGCAGCTGTTTCGATACGGAGTAGATCCAGCGCTGTTTGTTGATCGGCCCGACCACCAGATTAGAGGTATCCTCATCGAAGCTGGCATCGGTACACATGCCGTAGACCTCAGAGGTAGACGGGAAAATGATGCGCTTCTGATACTTCACGCAGTCGCGAATGATTTTCAGGTTCTCTTCGAAATCGAGTTCAAACACGCGCAGTGGGTTGCGGGTGTACTCAATCGGCGTCGCAATCGCCACCAGCGGCAGAATGACGTCACATTTTTTGATGTGATACTCAATCCATTCAGAGTGGATCGCGATATCCCCTTCGACAAAATGGAAGCGCGGATGCTCCAGGAAGCGGCTGATAGCGTCTGAACTGATATCCAGGCCGTAGACTTCGAAATGTTCATCCTGTAGCAACCGCTCGGTGAGATGGTTACCGATAAAGCCGTTAACACCCAGGATCAGCACGCGGGTACGGCGCTGCAGCACCGACTGCGGCTTTGAATAGAGCAATGCGCCAGGCACCATGCCCAGGCTCTGCGCCAGCTGACTGCCGTTCATGTAAACGCCATGCTCAGACTGTCCGGTCTGGATTTCCAGTGCGCCTTCGCCGCAGGCGATCAGGAACGGCTGTTTAGAGATGACCGTACCCGATTTCGCCTGCTGCTGCTGCGGATGAACCCGGCTCTTCCAGACGATAAATTTAACCGAACCGGCAAAGGCGAATGCGCCAGGCCAGGGATCGGTGACCGCTCTGACCAGATTGTGAATCGTCGCAGCAGGCTGATTCCAGTCAATGCGGCCATCTTCGGCCGTGCGACCGCCCACGCGGGTTGCCTGGCTCTCATCCTGTGGCCACTCACTGACCTCACCCTGACGCAGGCGAGGCAATACGTCGCTCAGCAACTGCTCTGCGGCCTGGGTCAGCTTGCGATGCAGCGTCAGCGCATTGTCCTGATCGTCAATGGCCACTTTCTGCTGCGCCAGAATATTACCGGCATCAGCGCGCTTCACCATGCGATGCAGCGTGACGCCGGTTTCTCGCTCGCCATTGACCAGCGCCCAGTTCAGCGGTGCCCGGCCGCGGTATTTAGGCAGCAGGGAGCCATGCAGGTTAAAGGCCCCCTTCTGAGCGCATTGCAGGATCTCATCGCTCAGCAGATGGCGATAGTAGAAGGAGAAGATCATTTCTGGTGCCATGGTACGGATGCGGTCAAGCCAGATCGGATGATTCGCCTCGTCCGGTGCATAAACCGGAATACCGTGCTCTGCCGCCAGGCGGGCTACCGAGCCGAAAAAGTTATTTTCGGTCGCCACGTCGTTGTGCGTGAAAATGGCGGTGATCTCATAGCCTGCATTCAGCAGGGCATTGATGCCGACACAGCCCATGTCGTGATAGGCGAAAACAACGGTCTTCATGATTGAGTATCCTGTACTGAAGGCTCTTCAGGAGCCTGAACAATGCGTTGAACGAAATAGCGCGGACGCGCGCGAACGTCGTTATAAATGCGCCCGATGTACTCCCCGAGCAGTCCCATACCTACAAACTGGGCGCCGAT
Organism: Pantoea sp. S62; assembly: GCF_016658625.1. NCBI lineage: Bacteria > Pseudomonadati > Pseudomonadota > Gammaproteobacteria > Enterobacterales > Erwiniaceae > Pantoea > Pantoea sp. S62. Next base: position 159,401 of record NZ_JACVVI010000012.1, read on the forward strand.
AAACATGAACAGCACGGCGAACAACACGAAGACGCCGTCACCCGCCCAGGCCGCACCAAAAAAGAGTCGCAATACGATTAGCACCAGTGAGAAAGCAAAGCCGGAGAGCGCAATCAGGCTGCCGACCACGCTAAGCAGTCGCAGTGGCGTAGTGGTCAGGCAGGTCACCAGGTCGTACATCAGGTTGATCAGGCGCATAAAGCTGTATTTCGAATCGCCAAAAGCGCGTTCGGCGTGGATCACCGGCAGCTCGATGGTGTGACGGGCAAAGGTATTGGCCAGAATCGGAATAAAGGTGCTGCGTTCGTGGCAGTTGAGCATCGCCTCGACGATGTGGCGGCGGTAGGCGCGCAGCATGCAGCCATAATCCCCCATTGCTTTGCCGGTGACCCGCTGAATCAGGTGGTTGAGCGTGCGCGAAGCCTTGCGACGGAACCAGGTGTCCTGGCGCTGCTGCCGGACAGTGCCCACCACGTCATACCCCTGACGCGCAGCCTCGACCAGCCGCGGGATCTCTTCCGGCGGGTTCTGCAGATCGGCATCAAGGGTAATAATCAGATCGCCACGGACCTGGCTGAACCCGGCCATGATGGCAGAGTGCTGACCGTAGTTGCGGTTGAGCAGCACGCCGGTTATCCGGCTGCCGGGAACGGTGGCGGCCTGTTCAATCAGTTCGGCAGAGCGGTCACCGCTGCCGTCATCCACCAGCAGAATTTCATATTCAAGGTTGATGGCGTCGCAGGCGGCGCTGGTGCGCTGCAGCAGCTCCGGCAAACTCTCCTGCTCGTTATAGACAGGGATCACCACGGACAGCATATTGATCGGTTTGATATCGCGCATCTCAGGCTCCGGCAATGTCATGTAAAGCCTGAATCACGCGTTCAACATCCTGATCCGTCATGGATGGAAACAGCGGAATTGAACACATCTGCTGGCTGTTACGGTCACTGGCGGGCAGACGCAGATCGGGATAGCGCTCGCGGTAATATTTGTGGGTATGCGCTGCACGGAAATGCAGGCCGCTGCCGATGTCCCGCGTCTTCAGCGCCTGCATAAACGCATCACGAGAGAGGCCGCAGCGTTGTTCATCAATGCGGATAATAAACAGGTGCCAGGCATGCTGATGCGGCCACTCTGGCCGTGAAAGTGGTGTAAAGGGCAGCGAGCGCAGCGCCTCAAGATAGCGTTCGGCAATCTCACGGCGGCGGGCAATAAAGCCCGGCAGTTTCTGTAACTGCACCAGCGCAATGGCTGCGCTGATATCGGGCAGATTGTATTTGAAGCCCGGCATCATCACTTCCGCCTGCGGCAGACGCCCCTGGGTCTGACGATCAAATGCATCCACAGCAAGGCCATGAAACTTCAGGCTGCGGATACGATCGGCGAGAGCGGCGTCATCGGTCACGACCAGGCCGCCTTCCGCGCAGGTGATGTTTTTGATGGCGTGAAACGAGAAGATTGCCGTGCCGCGATGCCCGACCGGCCTGTCGTGATAAGTCGTGCCCACCGCGTGAGCCGCATCTTCAATAATGGCAATGCCATGCTGCTCAGCCAGCTGATAGATCGGTGCGATATCGGCGGGCGCACCGGCGTAATGCACCGGAATAATGGCGCGGGTGCGTGGCGTAATGGCCTGAGCTATCCGTTCCGGCGTCACCATCAGGTTGTCCGGATCCACATCAATCATGACGGGCGTGGCACCCAGCAGCGTAATCAGGTTCAGGGTTGAAACCCAGGTCATGGATGGCGTAATCACCTCATCGCCAGGCCCGATCCCCATCGCCATCAGCGTGACATGCATCCCGGCAGTAGCCGAGCTCACTGCAATGGCATGCTGGTTGCCGGTCAGCTGAACAAAGGCCTGCTCCAGTTCGGCGCATTTCGCCCCGGTTGTTATCCATCCGGAGTCGAATACCGCTTTAACAGCAGCCAGCTCCTCATCACCGAATGAAGGGCGGGAAAATGGCAAAAAATCCATGCTAAAACTCCTGCAAATCAAACCCATAAACTGTCGCGCGTTGTTAATCGGATACAACGCCGGAAAAGAACTGTAATAGCGATTTATCAATGTCTGGCAGGCAGATAAGTCATAACAGGTTTCCCGTTATGGAATTAAGGTTACCGGACTGCTAATACAAGCTAACGTATGAAAGTTAACTGAACATTAAATGAAAAGGTTTAATTACAATAAAATCAACAGGGATTCAGTTAATGGATTCCTGAAAAGTTCATTATTATTTCAATAATATTTCCCCGGCACTCAACTCTTTTTGATTTATTGATATTTTGTTTATAAAACAGCAGGCCCGGCCTGTTGTCAGCTCAGATATAGCTCGCCTGACATCAATTCCCGCGCAGAATAAAAACGTAAGCCACTGATTAAAATAAGCTAATTTCAGATTGTGAATTGCCGAATCAATGTCGTCACATACTTCCAGTCAGGATTTCAGTAAAATGACAGATTAATAAAGTCGCCTTAATGTATTCTTAATATTTCCCGTTGTTAATGTTCCGCTACCCGGAGTAATCATTACATTTTGGTGAATCTGAGGTGACAGTCAGTTAATATCTTTCAGATTATCTGTGTCTCTGTGGTAAAAGCAGTGCGAATAAAAGCGAATAAGATCGCGGTTTCAGGCATTAACGTTTGGTCTTTCTGAAAGAGAAAAAGTGATGATACGTGCCGCCTGTTTATGCACTCTGTTTGCCCTGATCAGCCCGGTGCTCTGTGCCGCGCCGGTAACCTATGCCATTACCCCCGATAAAACGTCGATTGGCCTTTCGTGGCGTGCTTTTGGACATGACTTTTCGCAGGCCAGACTGCAGGGCGTGACCGGCATGGTTACGCTTAATCCTGATGAAGATCGTGACGATCGTATTGAAGTGAATATTCCGGTGGGAACGCTGGTCGCCTCGAACAGCCTGTTAACCTGGCAACTGAAAAGTGATCTGTTTTTTGATGCAGAGCGCTACCCGCAGATTCATTTCGTCAGCAGTCGCGTGGCTGCGCTGGGTGACGGTAATTACCGGATTTTTGGCACGCTGACGGTTAAAGCTGTCAGCCGGCCGGTGGTGATGCTGGCCTCGCTGGACAGCGGGAAGACGCTCGTTCCTGCCTCTCGCTTGCTGGCACTGCATGCTTCCACCGCCATCTCTCGCTCCGCCTTCGGTATGGATCGGCTGGTCGGGGTAGTTGACGATCGGGTAAATATTGCGCTTAAGATTGCAGCGCAGGTCAGAGAGCCGCGCTGATTGCCACCGCTGCGCATGCCGCAGGATAAGGTAAGCGCTGCCTGTCATGTTTCAGCGGTTGACGCCAGTTGCGCTGAGAGGTTGCGGCCAATCAGTGCGTATTGATAACCGTCGCGCGTCCACCAGGCCAGCTGCATGCCGTGACGCTGTTGGCGAGCAATCGGGTTCGTGTCTTCGTGTCGTGCGATGCGGGCGAGATACAAAGCGCCATCGGGCCATAATCCGCGTGCAACCAGGCGATCTGCGCAATTGACGTCCGTTCGTAGCGCAGGATATGCACCATTTTCAGTTCAGCACCCGCTATGCGCAGTTGATGAAACCTGCCAGAGACACTCCGCCAGCGCGGCGCTATACGGTAAACAGCTCAGCACCGGTTTCTATTCAATAAAAATAAACTTATTTTTTGTCCGCCTGCCATGCCGAATCAGATCAGCACGTTTTCCACCTGACAGAAACGCCTTTCCGTCAGGGACATCACCGCGGCTTCCGCAATCGCCTGTGCCCTGAGGCCATCCTCCAGACCAGGCAGATCCCCAACCTGCTCCCCGTTCAGCGTTCGGATAAATGCATCCAGATGAGCATAATAGGTTGGCTGCACCCGGCTGAACCAGTCTGGCAGCAGCCCAGGCTGCTGAATCTGCGCGCCCTGATAACAGCTGACTCCGCGCTGCGGCTGGGAGGCCGATTCCAGCATGCCGTTTGCCCCCATCACACTGATGCGTTCGTCATAGCCATAGCCGGTGCGGCGGGCATTATCGAGCTGTGCCAGCGCCCCGCTCTGCAGCCGCAACAGCAGCGTGCTGGTGTCCACGTCGGCGAATTCGCCGATCAAAGGTAGTGCCAGCGAGGCCCCCATCGCCGCCACTTCCGTTACCTCTTCTTCTGTCAGCCAGCGCAGCAGGTCAAAAAAGTGGATAGCCTGATCGCGCATCTGACCGCCGGACGCCTGAAGATAGGCCAGCGGCGGCATGGACGAAGAACGGCAGACCATCTGAATCAGTTCTGCCGGACCAATCCGCCCCTGACGGAGTTGCTGCTTTAGCTGCTGATGGCTGACATCAAAACGGCGATTAAACCCCACCGTGACCGGCACGTTGTAAGGGAGGACGTTAGCCACGGCCTTACGGGCACGCTCAAGAGAGAGATCGACCGGCTTTTCACAGTAGATTGCTTTACCGGCGCGGGCAGCGGCTTCAAGCAAATCCGCATGGGTTGGCGTCGCGCTGGCGATAAGCACCATGTCAATTTGCGGATCCTTTATCGCTTCAGTCACGGACGCGACCCGGGCATCATAGCGGGTCGCAAAGTCGGCAGCGCGCGACGGTTCCGCATCCGCCACCCACACCAGCTCTACTCCGGGATGGGCCTGAAGATTCGCGGCATGAACTTCACCAATAAAGCCACACCCCAGTAGGGCAACACGTTGCTTTTTATTCATTTATTTGAACTCCATCATAGTCCGGCAGAAAGCTGCACCGGCAGCATAACGCGGCGTTTTACACTTACGGCATGATGTTTTGAGGTGTTTACCTCAGAGGAGAGCGGCATGTCGCTGAAAGAGGTCGCCCGACGGGCAGGTGTGGGACTGGCAACCGTGGATCGGGTGCTTAATGAACGTGGCGGCGTCGCGCCGGAGACGGTTCACAGAGTACTGCAGGCAGCACGGGAAATAGGTCTGAAGCGTATCCTGCCTGAAGAGCATCGTCATCCGTGGCAGATAGAACTGCTGCTGAGCAGCAACGATTCGTTTTTCTTTAAGCAACTGGCGCAGGATTTTACAGAGGTCGCCTCGCATCTGGGCTATCGCCGGTTAACGCTGCATCGCACCTTTGTTCCGGAAGCACAGCCCGGGCGACTGGCCAGGCTTATCAAACAGGGAGCAGAGACACGGGATGGACTGATCGTTTTTGGACATGAGCATCCGGCGATTTATGAGGCGCTGGAACATTGCCAGGTGCGTGGTGTACCTGTGATCTCGCTGGTCACCGATTTGCCTGGTGCTGCCCGGCTCTGTCATGTCGGGATCAACCAGCTGCAGGCAGGACGCACCGCCGCTCAGCTTATGGGTAAAATGCTGCATCAGCCCGGTGAGGTATTGATGGTCAGTGGTCACAGGGATTACAGCGCGCATCGTCAGCGCATTGAAGGATTTTGCACGCTGATGACTGAACGCTATCCCCATCTTCGTCTGCGTGAAGTTCTGGCCGCTCAGGAAAATCGCGAAATAATCAGTAAGTTGCTGGAGAAACAGCTGGTTCGGAGCGGAAATCTGTTGGGAATTTACAACACCGGGCTGGGGAATACCGAAATCGGACAGGCGCTGGCACGGCATCGCCAGCTGAATCAGTGCGTCTGGGTCACCCATGAACTTTACGCCACGACACGCACGCTGATGGCGCATCAGAGCGTTGCGCTGACGCTGGATCAGAATACCCGGCAGCATGCTCAGTTGGCGGTACAGCTGATGCTGAATTATCTGGAGCAGAAAGTGAAACCCGATGAGTATGCCAGTGGAAAAGTAGACTTCGTGATTTATACAGCCGAGAACGCGTTATGAAGCGAACCAACACCTCATACTCTCCACCGGGGGCCGCATTTTCGTTATAGATGCCAGCCGTTGAATCTGTTTAGGCTATTGATAATGGCAAAGCGGACAAACCACTTTTAACCTCATGCAGCCTCACTTTTACTCTGCACTTCTGTATTGCAATCGCCTCAGAACGTCAAAAAACGCCGACATACAGTTTTTAAAACTGCCCACTCCCTAAATATTAAAATATAAATCTATATACACTCAATTTGTTATTTTAATATTCCACTCCATCTCTGAGTTGTTATCATCGCCTCGAATCCGACAGACCATCACCGCATGCAGTGAAAAACTTTCCAGATTAACCATTCTGGACCCGGGTCGTTGAACAGAAAGAGTAATTCAGGAGCTGGTATGCTAAGGGGCATCACTGATAAAGCACGTTTTGTATAAGGTTTGATAAATATCAAGCCTGCCTGGATTTTTATTGGTAGTTTCCCGTTACGCTTTCACTTTATGACAGTGCGATGCTAAATTCTCATCGGTTTGAGGCAGGGAAACGTCCAGCGCTTTGAATATAAGCGGACTGAGCAGTAGGTTATCCTGAATTTTATCTCCACCGGTAACGGTGCCTGGCGGATTAATGAGAGCGTGGTTTGGAACAGTGTTTATCTCCGGTGCGCACCACCACAGAAAGAGTGCTGCACGCCGTTATTTTCGAAGTCGTTGCTAATGTCCTGGTATTCATCATTCTGATTAATTTTGCCTCGGCAGCACCTTCGCAGTCGGCACTGTTGACTATAGTTTCATCAACGCTGGCGATGGGATGGAACTATCTGTTCAACCTGATTTTTGACAGCGTTCAGCTGCAAACCGGATTTAAAAAAGACTGGCGAATAAGATGTCTCCATGCCGTTTTATTTGAGGCAGGTCTGTTATTCGTATTGATACCTTTTGCAGCATGGTGGCTGGATATTACGCTACTCGCAGCGCTGAAACTGGAATGTGGATTGGTGCTGTTTTTTTTGGTTTATGCTTATCTGTTTAATCTGATATGGGATTACGGTAGGGCTGCAGTAAAAATCATTAAAAAACAATAAATTATAAAATCAATAAGGTGAAGGCTGATTTTTTAACCTTCTGCTTAGCCAGGTCAGTGAAGCGTCAGAGGCGACACTGCGCATCTGAACTCATCCAGTGCGTAAGGACACACGTATATCAGTTGTCAGGTTCTTATTTATTTTCCTGGCAGCATCGATAGCACAGCGAGTCAGCTTAAATAAAGTTAAGACCGCGCATAAGCTCATTTTTACAGGTTAACTTCAGCAAAAAATTATGAACAAAATCTACTATCTGAATAAGTTAAGAAACTGCCCGTCAACCGATATCCTGGATATCGTGACAAGCTATATGCGGAAAAAACTTCCTTCTGACGATCTCTCTTCTTTTGAGGGCGCATACGATCATCGCAAAGCCGAACTAATAATGAATGAGACTTACAACGAAGTGCCTGCGGAAGTCTGGCGATTAGTTTGCTGACGCTGAAATAAGCAGAGAAAATTAACATTAATATATTATCCGCTGAAAAATTACTGCACTGCTGATTATCCTTTTTCGTCTTACAGGTACGTCCGCAGACTGATATTTTCCAGCAGGGATAATGTATCGATAAGTCAGAGCATCACCCCTTCATGCAGTGATGCTCTGATATTATTCAGACACGGATATCAGAAGTGATATGACAGGCCGATCATACCACTGTAATCCGTTTTAAATTCACCACCCAAACTGCTCTCTACTTTCGCATTTAGTGAAAGGCCAGGCGCGACAATACCTTCCAGCCCTACACTGCCACGATAACGGTTATCTGACCAGGCGCTGTATTGCCGGTTTGACTGACGATCGGAAAGTGTGGTTGTGGAGCCATTATTACCAGGTGAATACTGATAGGCCAGACTGGCATTGACGTTAATATTCGGCATTAATGCGCCCAGACCGCGTTTCTGCACCATGAACCCGCTGCTGGTGAAGTAAGGTGTGGATGAACTTAACGAAACTGACGCATCTTCCCCTTTCAGGGTATAGCCGGACATGACACCAGCGGTCACACCAACAAACGGTGAGATAAACAGAGTATCGTTAGCCAGCGCAAACTCATAGCCAGTGCGCAGGCTGCCTGCCAGCATATGGCTGTCCTTTTTCATGCCATTAATATTTAAAGCAGGATCCAGCGTTATCTCCTGATTCAGATACATATAACGACTGGCCGCATCAAAGAACCATCCGGCATCAGCCTGCCAGGAATAAAATGCACCGACAGTAGCCAGTCGATGCTTTTCATGACCCTCCCCTTTTACCTCACCCTGCGTATAACTGGCGCTGATACCGGCTGTTTGCTTGTCGCTGCGGGTATCCCAGCCCACATTCAGTGTTTGCTGGTTGACGTCGAGTCCAAGAAAATGCCCTTTTTTCTGCTCTATTGTTGCCCATGATCCGCTGCTTTCTGGCGAGGCGCGCAGACTGTCAGTACGGTTATGCAACTGACTGACCGCTTCACTGAAAATGTACTGCCGCGAGGCGATTAAGGCACGCGTGCGCTGGATCAATGGCAGGTTGTCGTAAACAGAGAACCAGTCATCCGGATTGAACGCCGGCTTTTTGGCTTCCTCTTCTGCTTTCGCTGCTTCCTCTTTCGCTTTTTCTTCAGCTTCGGCTTTTGCCTCAGCCTCTGCTTTGGAATTAGCTTCTTCCTCTGCTTTCGCTTTCTCTACAGCAGCTTGCTCAGCAGTAGCATTATCCGCTGACGAAGCGTCTGTAGCAGGCGCTGGCTCTGGCGTTACTTCTGGCTCAGGGGTAACTTCCGGTGCTGGCGTCGGTTCCGGCTCAGGGGTAACATCTGGCGCTGGCGTCGGTTCCGGCTCAGGCGTGACTTCCGGTGCTGGCGTCGGTTCCGGCTCAGGCGTGACTTCCGGT